>CAZJGM010000014.1:0-26746 GCA_964545675.1 uncultured Lachnospiraceae bacterium
CAATAACATAATAAAATACATAATCATAATTATTAAGAAGATCGATCAATAAGCCTGAAGTCACAACACCAGTTATAGCAGCAATCCCATACGCGGTAAAAACAACACCATAGTTTTGACTATAATGTTTTGTGCCATAAATTGCTATTGTCGAGGCCGGGGCAATCGCTAGCCAACCTCCCAAATTAAACCAGAATATCGAAAATGAAACAGCATATATGATTACAGCACCTTCATTTGCAAGCAAAATCAAAATAGCTGCGAAAATAATTAATCCATAAGATAGAAACATCGCTTTTTTTGAAGACAACTTATCTGTAATCCAACCAAATACCGGTCTGCCAATCCCGTTGAAAATAGCAAATAATGCCATCAATAAAGCAACATCTTTTGCTGCTAGTCCAATTAATTCAATGCCTACACTACTGGTCAAACCAATTAGCATAATTCCAATCGTCGAACCAATTATAAAATTGATGTACAATCCTTTAAAACTCTTAGACTGTATCATCTTTGAAGTATTCATTTCCTTGACACTGTTTTTTACTTGCTTAACTGACTTTAAACCTAATAGATCCTTCTCAGAAGGATATTTAAATGGAAGTGAAAGAATGGATATTACGACTCCAAAGCATATTCCTAAAATTTGGAATGTATTCATAAGCCCATATTGCTCTACTAAAATTCTAGCAAGTGGCGCAGTTATTAGAGGTGACAAACCAAATCCTATTAATACCATCCCGACAGCAAAACCCTTTTTTTCAGGAAACCATTTGGCTACAACTGTCATGGGAGCTCCATAAACAATTCCAACACCTGCACCACTAATTAATCCGTAAGTGAGCGTCAACACATAAATGTTGGGTGCATAAGCTGATAAAAGCCACCCAAATGACACGAGAAGCCCACCGACTAGGATAATATATCGCGGATTGAATTTGTCTAAATATCTACCTGTTAAAAACATAAAAAAAGCATAGCAGGCCAAAGCTGTCATATAAGGCATTCCGCTTTGTGTTGCACCGATATTAAAGAGCCTTTCAATCGGCATCCTGAAAACACTATAAGAATAGACCGTGCCAAGGCACATCATAATGATAATTCCTAATAGCACATACCACCATCTTTTTGCCGATTTCAATTTATTATTTTGCATCGATAAATTTTGATTCATTCAAATCCCAACTTTCTTTCAGTTTATCTTTCAAGTCATATATCATATTCTCTTTGCTTGCAAAACTAGCATTCTTCCTTTAACCTTCCTGTTAAAAATAAAAAAGCCAATAACAGGGTTCTTTAAAGAGCCTGTTATTGGTTTACGCTTGACTGGTTTTAAACCCTTCAATTAGTCTTCCAATGTGTTAGTTTATAAATTTTTCCTCAATGTTTTGATCAACGACAATCGTAATCATTTTTTCACCGGTTTTAGTACTCACATCCGAATAGGTGCTAATAATATTAACATCAATCACCGATTTAATGGCTTCTTCCAAACTATCTCGGGCATTTTCAAATAAGGCTGTTCTTACTTTTTTAATTAATTCAATGCCTTCTTTATTTTGTGCCAGCTTTTTTTCTGAAATGCTAAGAAAACCTTTAAGTCTGATGATGATTAAATCCTTAAATATGATGACCCTTATTTTTTCAGGGCCTCTGCCCATTTGTTCAATCTCAAACTTACTCATTGCTTCGCTTAATTTCGACTCAATTTGTCCTTTTGTCATGAACAACCTCCATATTAATATTTATAATTCTTCCATATATAGGCTAAATAATTATAATACTTTTTTGTATATTTTGCAATTATACCATGTCTGGATTCAATCAGCAATAAATATTTTTATTAGTCAAGTCCTTTTTTGTGTGTTAATTCCTCGCTAGTAAATTTTAGTAGCTTAGATTTTATTAATTATAGCTTGGAATATTATGTTCACACCTATATAATGGCTTCTAAAACTTAAAATTATAAACACAATATCAAGATTATTGGCCCTTGTTTGCAAAAAACACAATCAATTATTTTCCCAATTCTTAATTATTTCGATTAGTTCATCTTCCTTTTTTACCTGCATTATTTTTTCTAAAATCGCCTCATCTTGAAACAATTCCATTATTTTTTCAAGAAAATCAAGCTGATCCTTATCCTTAATTGCTAGCATCATCACCAACGACACGGCTAGACTCTCTTGATTGCCACCCATTTGATAAAATTCTATTGGTTCTTTAAGAATTGCTAATCCAAGGCCATTTTTAATGACATGTTTGGCATCGGTATGGGGGATGGCAACGCCCATTTTTTTTAGTTTAATACCAGTCGGATAAATAACTTCTCGTGCTAGGATGGCCTCAACGTAAGATTCCTTACAATAATGCTGGTCTACAAAAGATTGGGACAAGGCTCTTAAGACTTGGTCTTTTTCTCTTGCCTTTACCTTTAAAAAAATCAAGGCTTTATCTAATTGTTTCCAAATCACTCTCTACTCCTATCTGATCGTTTTTCTTTTTATTTAAAGTTTATTCTATTATCAAATAAATCCAAAGTGATATTTTTACCCAAAATGGGTAATTATACTATGAAAGCCATTTTGCAATGCTAGACATTTCTTTACCGGATTGCCAAATCACTTTCAATTTAACTTAAAGGAGAAGAAAAATGAAAGACAAGATTTTCGGTATTTTACAACGGGTCGGGCGTTCCTTTATGTTACCCATTGCCCTCTTACCAGTGGCTGGCCTTTTACTTGGGATTGGTGGCTCATTTACCAACACTACCATGCTCGAATCCTATAATTTAATCGGCCTAATGGGACCCGGGACCCTGATCAATAATATTTTAACACTGATGTTGGCTGCCGGTAATATTATCTTTGCCAATTTACCGATTATCTTTGCCATGGGTGTGGCCATTGGTATGGCTAAAAATGAAAAAGCGGTCGCTGCCCTGGCTGGTGTTATTGGTTTTTTTGTTATGCACGCTGTCGTTGGAGCCCTTATTTCAATTACTGGCACCTACACACCGGAAAGCTTAAGTGCCGCTAATAATGCCGCCCTTTTAGCGGCTGAAAGCAGTGGTAGTCTTTTTTCACCAATCCTTGCCACAAGGATGCTCCCCAGTGGCTCGATCACCGATGTGGTCGGGATTGCCTCACTGCAAATGGGGGTCTTTGGCGGGATTCTCGTTGGCCTGATTACCGCCGCCCTTCATAATAAATTTTATAAGATCGAATTTCCGCCGGTTGTTTCTTTTTTCGGCGGGACCCGTTTTGTCCCAATTATCACAGCCATTGTTTTCTTATTTATCGGTGGCCTAATGTTCTTTATCTGGCCCTTTATTCAAAACGGTATCTATGCCATTGGTGGCTTAGTGGTCGCATCCGGCTATTTCGGGACCTTTATCTACGGCTTTATCGAACGGGCCTTAATCCCCTTTGGCCTCCACCACGTCTTTTACTTACCTTTCTGGCAAACTGGCCTAGGCGGGGCTATGATCGTCGACGGGGTCTTAATCGAAGGGGCTCAAAATATCTTCTTTGCTCAATTAGCCAGCCCCACTGTCAGCCAATTTTCGGTTGAAGCGACCCGCTTTATGTCGGGAAAATTCCCCTTTATGATTTTTGGCCTGCCTGGAGCTGCCCTAGCCATGTATAAAACGGCCAAATCAAACAAACAAAAAGTTGTCGGTGGCCTCTTGCTATCAGCAGCTCTTACTGCCATGATCACTGGTATTACCGAACCAATTGAATTTACCTTTTTATTTGTTGCCCCCTTTCTCTATATCATCCATTGTGTTTTTGCCGGTCTTTCCTATATGCTTATGCACATCTTTAATGTCGGTGTTGGAATGACCTTTTCCGGTGGCATAATCGATCTGACCTTATTTGGTATCCTGCAAGGAAATGCCAAAACAAATTGGATTTATATCGTCATCGTCGGTGCCATTTACTTTGTCATTTATTACTTCTTATTTTATTTGCTAATTAACAAGCTTGATCTAAAAACACCGGGGCGAGAAGATGACGAGGCTGAGGCCAAGCTCTATAGCCGGTCTGACTATGAAAAAGCCAAGACATCATCTAAGACCACTAAAACATCAGCCCAAGTCTCTGACCCTACATCAGCCATGATTGCCAACGGTTTAGGCGGCAAATCCAATATCTCTGATCTCGATTCGTGTGCCACCCGTCTCCGTGTTACGGTGGTGGATCCCGAAAAAGTTAATGAGGCCATCTTAAAAGATTCTGGTGCTGTCGGCGTGATCAAGAAAGGCAATGGTATTCAAGCTATTTACGGCCCTAAGGTTTCAGTCCTAAAGTCAAAACTAGAAGAATACTTAAATTCTCCAGAAAGTGATTTAGAGCCACTTGCTACTGAAGCTCTTAAAGAAGAGCCTGTTCAAGAAGAAGTCCAAACTAAAAATCAAGCAAAGCTTCAAGACCAAAACAATCTAGAAACACTTGAAGTATTTTCATCACCCATTGGTGGGGATTTAAAAAGCATCTCCGCAACCCCCGATGAGGCCTTTGCTAGTAAAATGGTTGGCGATGGAGTGGTTATCTTTCCCCAAGGAAAAACGATTTACGCTCCTTGTGATGGCCAAGTCACCTTGGTTTTTCCCACTAAACATGCCATTGGCCTAACTAGTTCTAAGGGGACCGAGATACTCATCCACGTAGGCATTGATAGCGTTTCTTTAGATGGAAAAGGTTTTGAGGTCTTTGTCAAAACAGGTGATACCATTAAACAAGGCGATCGCTTAATGGAAGTCGATTTTGATTATCTTAAGGATCATTGCCCGTCCACTGCAATTCCCATTGTCTTTACTAATTTAAGTGACGATCAAACAATCGTCCTCCTTAAAGATGGATTGGTTAAGGCTCACGACCAAGCCTTTGCTATCAAATCTTAATTCTATTAAAATACTAAAGCAAGTAAGATGCCAAAGGCTATCTAGCCTTTGGCGTCTTTTTTTATGGGCCAAATCTATGGGCAAATGCATTAAACGTAAAATAAATGTTAAATTAATTTACAATTTCGTTACGTTGCATTTACACCAAAGCTTTATTATGGTAAACTGATAGCACTTATAAAAATTAAGAAGAAGGGAACAGAAAATGAAAAAGCAATCCGTCGTCACTTCAATTATCATTGTCTTGGTTCTTTTTACGGCCTTGATGTTTTTTCGCGGAAGCGAAATTGGCCCACCCAAAGACCCAATCATCTACGATGAAGCCGGTACTTATTCCGATCAAGCTTTCTATAAAAACGGAGAAATCCGCTCATCGGATGTTACAATTGAAG
This sequence comes from uncultured Lachnospiraceae bacterium, assembly GCA_964545675.1. Lineage (GTDB taxonomy): Bacteria > Bacillota > Clostridia > Eubacteriales > Eubacteriaceae > Acetobacterium. Next base: position 5,299 of record CAZJGM010000014.1, read on the forward strand.
ATGCTGTCTTTTCTCAAACCCTTACTATTTCAAAAGAAATTGCCAAAGGTGATATTTATCTCAACCGTTTAGAAGTCGCTGAAGAACTAATCATCAATGGGGCTTCCACTATTTATATTAATGGTGGGACCTATAAAAAAATCACCGCCAATGCCGAAAATGTTGAGGTCATTCTTCTTGGTGATGCCCAAATTGATGACTTAAAGGCTGAAAAAGCCTCGACCATTGTCGTTAATGATCAAAGCTTTATTAAAAATCTGGTTATTGAAAAAGGAGCCAAGAAGTCATCGATCACCACTCAAAGTAGTGGCATTATTAAGGCCATGCAAATCAAAGCCACAACTGATCTTATTTTAAATTCACCTTCAGATTCGATTATATTTGGTGCTGAATCGACCGGTTCAACCTTTGTCAATTATGCCAAGGTTAAAAAGCTCCAAGTCGAAGCGAAAATAAGCTTAACCATTGCCGCTGATGTTGACACCCTTATTGTCACCGCTTCTGGTGAAGCTACTGTTATTAAACTTGAAAATAATGCCATTATCAATAACCTTGCTTTAGAAAAACCAGTAACTGTTACTGGCGATGGCACCATTATTAATGCGACTGTCCCAGATATTTCCTATCTTAAAGGAAGCATTGTTCCAAAAAATTTAAGTATTTCGGCCAAACCCTTAATTCCAGACCCTAATGGTGGATTAATGGTAACAACGATTATCGCCAGACCAGTCGATTCTGACTCAATTGTATCCCTGGTTTCTCGGTCACGCAGTGATGAGTGGTCTTCAGCCATCAATGACCACTACGAAGCACCAGCTGTAAGCCCACCTAGTCCACCTAGTGATCAACCTCTTCCCCCACCAATACCGACACCAGTGCCGATTCCAACACCAGAGCCAAAACCTATTTTAGTCAAAAGTATTCATTTATCTGCTAGTGAACTGACCTTGGTTCGCGGGGAATCAAAGGTTATTAGTGCCAAGGTCTTGCCAGAAGATGCCAGTAATAAAGAAATTATTTGGAAAACAGCCAATCCCAAGGTTGCCATCGTTTCAAACGGCATTATCACCCCCAAAGGAAATGGTGTCACCACCATTAGCGCAACCACGATCGAGGGCAATCACTCGGCTTCTTGTAAGGTGACTGTTAAAACCAATATCACCGCTGTTATTCGCATCAATGATGAAAAAGCCCAAAACAATGGTATTGCTAAAGATCTTGATTATGGGAGTGACTATTCCCTACCTGATGATGTCGTCGTCCAAGGCTATAGTGACGAAAGCTTTACTTGCCCAGTTTCTTGGACACCTGCTAAGGCTGATACTAAAAAAACTGGTGAGACTCTTTATAAGGGATCATTAAAACTCCCTAGCAATTATTTAAATCCCAAAAATATTGAGGCAAAAATCACTTTAACCATTGGAGACAAGCCAGTGATTAGTGCGGATCCTCCACTTGTCTCCCAACGCCTTTATCTAGAGGGCAATCCTGCCCCCTTATCCGTCAATGCGACGGTGACAGAAGGCAAAAGCTTGTCCTATGAGTGGTTTTATAAGGTCGACGGATCAGAAAACTTAGTCCCGATTTCCAGTGCCAGCTCAGCCAATTATTCACCACCCGTATCGACTACACCAGGGATTATTTATTACTATTGTAAGGTCTCTGCTGATCAGGCCGATTCGGTCACCGAGCTTTGTGGGATCATTCAAACCGGAAAAGAACTTGCCAATCCAGCTGACCTGTCAGAAGTCCCCACCATTAATAAAGAACCAGTCAGCCAAAACATCCCAAAAACACAGGCAAACTTTAAAGTCTCCGTTGATGCCGAGGTTGAAAAGGGGACCCTAAGCTATCAATGGTTTAAAAGCAAGAGTCCCTTAAGTGTTAAAGGCACAGCCATCGAAGGTGGAACGACAGCAAGTATTAGTATTAATAGTAGTGAGCTTTCTACTTTTAATTATTACTATGTGGAAATTACTAATAAAGAAGAAAAGCATTCAGCGATGACAAGGGTTAGCCAAGTGGCAACGATCATCTTTCAATAAGAAATTTTAAAAAAAAGACAGCCGCAGCTGTCTTTTTTTCTATTCCATTACAACAATTAATTCACCTGTTTGAACACTTTGTCCTTCCGAGACATAGATTCCTTTAATTGTCCCATCTTCTGAAGCGACCATTTCTGTTTCCATCTTCATCGCCTCGACAATCACGAGGGTTTGATTTTTAACAACCTGATCACCTTCATTGACTAGTACTTTAAGGACCGTTCCGGGAATTCCTGATCCAACTTCCTTTTTATTCTTAGGATCGGCCTTAAGCATGGTCGTTTTTTGTTTAGCAGCCAGACTACGCTTGTCTTCAATGTAGATTTCGCGTCTAAAGCCATCGACTTCAAACATAACCGGACACATTCCTTCGTCATTGGGCAGTCCGACATTAACTAATTTAATCAAAAAGCGTTTCCCTTTTGATACTTCAACTTCCGCCAGTTCACCTTTTTTAAGGCCATAGAAGAAGGCATGACTGTCCATTCGCATGAAATCGCCATAATCCTGGATAAATTCAATGTAGTCTTTCATTACCTTAGGATAAAGGGCAACACTTAACACTTCCCGATCATCGAGTTCAACGCAATAATTATCCCTAAAGTCCTTTTTCAAGGCTTCAAAATCTTCATCTGCCAATAAGGTTCCGGGCCGGACAGTAATTGGCTCGATCCCTTTTAAGACAATTTTTTGAAGGTCCTGATCAAAGCCGCCAACCGGTTGGCCAATCATCCCTTTGTAAAAATCAACAACTGAATCGGGGTAAGACAACTCTTTTCCCTTGGTCTTAATGTTTTCGGCCGTTAAATCATTTTGGACCATAAAAATGGCTAAATCACCAACAACCTTTGATGACGGGGTCACCTTAACAATATCTCCTAGCATCAAATTTGCTTCTAAGTATTTGTCTTTAACCTCTTTAAATTTATGGCCTAAGCCAAAACTTTCGACCTGGGCCTTTAAATTGGAATATTGGCCGCCAGGAATCTCATACTTATAAATTTCCGTTGACCCAGACCGCATGCCCGATTCAAATTTAGCATAGACCTGACGATCAACCTCCCAATAATCGGATAAGACTTGCAAATTATCTTCATTTAAATGGGCATCCCGAGGGGTGTTTTTAAGGGCGGCGACGATTGAATTAAGGGCTGGCTGAGAGGTTAAGCCAGAAAAGCCATTAAGGGCCGCATCCGCAATTTCGACTCCGGCCATGGCTCCAAAAAGAACCGTTGCCACACCATTTCCGGTCGTATCATGGGTGTGCAAATGAATGGGCAATTTCACCTCATCTTTAAGGGCTTCGACAAGCTTAAAGGCCGCTGCCGGTTTTAATAAGCCGGACATGTCCTTAATAGCCAAGATATGGGCTCCGGTTTTTTCAATTTCTCTGGCCATTTTTAAATAATAGTCTAAATTATACTTGGTTTTTGTCTGGTCGAGAATATCGCCGGTATAGCACATGCTGACTTCTGCTACCTTACCGCTTTTTAAGACCTCGTCAATGGAAACCTTCATCCCTTCCATCCAGTTTAGGGAATCAAAAATACGAAAGACATCAATGCCACTAGCAGCGGCTTGTCTAACAAAGGCCCGGATGACATTATCGGGATAGTTTTTATAGCCAACGGCATTGGCTCCTCTTAAGAGCATTTGAAAGAGGATGTTGGGAATTCGCCGTCTTAATTCATCGAGTCGCCGCCAAGGGGATTCCTTTAAGTAACGATAGGCCACATCATAGGTCGCCCCTCCCCACATTTCCAGGGCATATAAGTCTGGTGCTAACTCGGCCGTTTGCCTAGCAATCTTAATCATATCACGGCTACGGACTCGGGTAGCGGCGATTGACTGGTGGGCATCCCGAAGGGTCGTATCCATGATTAGGAGTTTTTTCTGGTCCTTAATCCATTTAACCAGACCCTCTGTCCCTTGTCGATCGAGGATTTGCTTTGTCCCCTCTGGGGGCTCTTTTAATCTTAACTCGGGAATAAAAGGCTCATCAAAATCCGGCTTATTGCCAAAGGTTTCATTAACAACGATATTACCAAAGTAACGCAGAACATTTTTTTCGTCACTAACCGGATCAACAAGATTAAAGAGTTCGGGATGGTCATCAATAAACTTGGTGTCACAATCCCCACTAATAAATTTAGGATGTTGCAAGACATTAATCAAAAAATCCTTATTGGTCTGAACCCCTTCAATATCCATTTCCTTTAAGCCACGGACTGCTTTTCGCCGGGCATCTTCAAAATCTCGTGAAAAAGAAGTGCTTTTAACCAATAAACTATCATAATAAGGGGTAATCTCAGCCCCGGTAAAGCCATTTCCCCCATCCAAGCGAATCCCAAAACCACTACCGGTTCGATAAACATCGATCCGACCGGTATCAGGCATAAAATGATTATTAGGATCTTCCGTCGTCACCCGACATTGAATGGCTGACCCAATTGTCTTAATCGATTCTTGACTGGGTATTCCCACTTCCTTGGAATTTAGAGCAAATCCCTCGGCCACTAAAATTTGCGACTGAACGATATCGATACCGGTAACCAATTCAGTTACTGTATGCTCAACTTGAATTCTGGGGTTCATTTCAATAAAATAATGATCGCCCTTTTGATCAACTAAAAATTCAATCGTTCCGGCATTTCGGTAGTTAACTTCCCTGGCTAATTTCAGAGCATCTTGACAGATGGCTTGGCGCTGACTATCAGTAATACTAAGCGACGGGGTAAACTCAACAATCTTTTGATGACGACGCTGAATCGAGCAATCCCGTTCAAAAAGATGAACGACATTGCCATAATTGTCACCAAGTATCTGAACTTCAATGTGCTTGGGTTGTTCTAGATATTTTTCAACAAAAATAGTTCCATCAGCAAAGGCCTTGGTTGCCTCACTGGTCGCTGAATGAAATTCTTTAAGTAAGTTTTTTTCATCATAAACAATCCGCATCCCTCGCCCACCACCACCGGCAGCTGCTTTTAAAATAATCGGATAACCGGATTGTCGGGCAAAGGCCAGAGCCTCCTCATCGGAAACGATTGGCTTTTCCACTCCCGGTATGGTTGGTACATTGACACTTTTGGCGACAATCTTTGATTGGATTTTATCACCCATTTTTTCCATCATCCCATGGGTCGGTCCAATAAAGACAATTCCTGCTTCCTCACATTTTCGGGCAAAGACTGGATTTTCCGATAAAAACCCATAGCCAGGATGGATGGCATCGACTTCTTTCTTTTTTGCCAAAGAGATTATGCGATCCATATTTAAATAGGCTTCGACTGGTCCAGTGGCACCAGTGATTAAATAGGATTCATCGGCCTTGGTTCGAAACAAAGACAGTTGATCCTCCTGGGCGTAAATGGCCACCGTATGGATGCCTAACTCCTTACAGGCTCTAATAATCCGAATGGCAATTTCACCACGATTTGCGATTAATACTTTATTAAATTTTCTCATTTTTTCTTTCACTTCCTTTTCCGCATTATTATGCATTCAAAATGCCAGACCAATCGATATTTCTCCTATTATACAGAATTTAGTGAAATTTTAAAAGCTTTTTTTGTGAATTTATGCATTCATTAATTTTCTTTTAATCTTTTTTACTGGTATCATCCTGAAATTCATCTTCTAGTTTCTTAAAGCCATAAGACTTTTCTGTTTGATCTGCTAGGCTCTCATCGCCATAAAAAAGCTTTGTCGCCAAACGATTAATGATAAAATATCCTGGAACAACAATGATCATTACAATAAGTAGACTCATTTTTCCCTCACTTATTATTTTTTTGATCTTGCCAATCTTCTTGAAATTCCACGCTACTTCTGATTATTTCTCTTAAAAAACACTCATAAGCCTGACAATAATCGGGATTTTTAAGTTTTCTAAGATTGTTTTCAATCATTGTTTCTTCTCGGTTGAGATCCTTTATTTCAATCTGATTCTTTAGCTTATAGTCGATTATTTCTTTTACACAATCCATTCGTTTCTCAAAAAGAATCCGCATGGCCTCATCAATGGCATCAATTTCTTGTCGTAATTTTTCCATTTTTATCTCCTATAGGATACTTTCAGCCAGGCATAGGGCCATGGCTGCTTCAACCACCGGAAAGGCCCGGAGAACTACGCATGGATCATGCCTACCAGCTATTTCAATTTCTGTCTCTTCCATGGTCCTTAAATTAATAGTTTCCTGTTTTTTAGCAATCGAGGGGGTCGGTTTAAAGACAACTTGAACGACAATCGGCATCCCGTTACTAATGCCACCATTAATGCCACCATTGTAATTGGTTTTTGTCCCTACCTTGTCACCGATAATGACAAAGGGATCATTAACCTGGGACCCACATTTTTTCGAAAACTCAAAGCCAAGGCCAAAACTCACTCCCTTAACCGCTGGGATTGAAAAAAGCAGGGCCGATAAACGACTTTCTAAAGAATCAAAAAAGGGATCGCCTAGGCCGGCTGGTACATTAATGGCAAAGCCTTCGATAATTCCTCCAATTGAATCTTTTTCTATTCTGGCTTGGCTGATTCTCGCTTTCATTGCCACTTCGAGTTCTTTTGTAAAAAGGGGAAAGTCGGGATTTTCAATCTTTTCTTCAAAGGCTTGGTAATCTGAGAGCTTAGGATAATCAATATCCTCTAGTGTATGAATTGAGCGAATGCGACTGCCAATTTTTAAGTCCGGTACAAGGTCTTTTAAGATCAACTCAGCGATGGCCCCGGCAAAGACATAGGGAGCTGTTAAGCGGGCTGAAAAATGACCACCACCTCGATAATCGGAAAAACCCTTATAGCGAATCTGACTAGTATAATCGGCGTGGCCTGGCCGCATCAAGTCTTTACTTTTTTCATAGTCTTGTGATTTGGTGTTTTCATTGACAATCATCCCCGTCAAGGGACTACCGGTGGTCCGGCCATTAAATAAACCACTTATTATTTTAATTTGATCCCCCTCTTTTCGAGGGGTCGCTAAATCTTTTCCCTTGGCCGCTCGGCGATCAAGTTTCTTTTGAATAAATTCTTGGTCAATTAAAATCCCTGGTGGAATTCCATTAATAACGGCTCCAATAGCTTGACCATGGGATTCACCAAATAAGGATACACATAACTTATTGCCCCATACCGAGCTCATGGCTCTCACCTCCTAGGGCCTTAAAATCTTCCCAAAAATGGGGGTAGGATTTATTAACCGCTTCTGCCCCTTGTAAAAGAAGGGGCCCATCGGCTTTAATAGAAGCAATGGCTGCAGCCATGGCAATGCGGTGGTCGCTATGGCTATCAAGGCGGTTTGCCGAAAATCTCTCTCTTCCCGAAATGATTAATCCATCAGGTGTTTCAATCGCTTGGCCACCCAAACGGTTAATTAAATCGGCAGTGGTCGCCAGACGATCCGATTCTTTAAAACGCAGGCGTTCTCCCTTAATCATTCGGGTTTGGCCCTCACTCATACTGGCAAGGACACCAAGTATTGGAACCAGGTCCGGGCATTGGGAGACATCGATTATGGTCCCCTTTGTTTTTGCCGGTGCTACAAGTACTTGATCATCTTTATACGTAATGTCGCCGCCCATTTGGTCAATAATATCAAGAATCGCCTTGTCTCCCTGACAAGAGTTAAGCTTTAAATCAAGACAGCTTATTGGTTGGCCAATGGTCCCGGCAACTAGCCAAAAGGCCCCTTGGGAAAAATCCCCTTCGACCCGGTAGTCGCAGGCCTGATAGGATTGCCCCCCTTTTATTAGATATCCTTGGTCCCCATCCTCTGAAATATCAATCCCAAACTCTTTTAAGACAGCAATAGTAATATCGACATAGGGTTTTGATTCAAGTGGCCCATTAATAGAAATTTGCGAATCACCCTTAAGCAGAGGCAAGGCAAACATTAAGCCCGTAATAAATTGAGAACTAACATTGCCATCTAGCTGATAAATTCCTGGCTCTAACTTTCCTTCAAGGACCAAGGGGAGATTTTGTCCTTGGATTAAATGATGGTAGCTAATTTTTTTTTGGTCGAAAATATGGTAGTAGGGTTTCATCGGTCGATTAACCAGTCTTCCCTTACCAGTGATGGTAACTGGCCTATCTTGGAGTAATAACAAAGGAATTAAAAATCGTAGGGTCGACCCCGATTCATTACAATCAATTTGCTTCTTTTTTAGACCAATACCCCCACTGCCATTAATTTTTAGGCTAAAGCGATGGTTTGCTTCCTTATGATAATCGATCATCGCCCCGAGGCTTTCGACAGCCTTACAGGTTGCCACCATATCCTCAGACATCAGCACATTTTTAATTTCACTGGTCCCTTTTGCTAGTGCTGCTGAAATAATAGCCCGGTGGCTAACGCTTTTAGATGGTGGGATAACAATACTACCCATCAATTCATGGGGTATAATTTTAAGAACCTTCATTTTTACCTCTATCTTTCTATCTATCTATCGAAACAATTCAATGGCCTTTTCTTTTTGAATTTTTACAATCACTGGTTTGCCAATTTTCTCAAGGGCACAAATATGGAGGACATTGTTTTCAAATTTTTTATCGGTAAAGAGTATTTCCTGAACTCTCTTTAAGGGCATTTTAGGCATTTTTGTCGGCAAGCCAAAATTTTCTAAAATCTCAATAATACTCTCGGTCGTTCCGGCCTTTGTAATCCCATCTTCTTCAGTTTTTTTAGTAATTTGAACCATGCCTATGGCCACTGCTTGTCCATGGGAAAACTTTTTATACTTAAAAAAAGTTTCCACCACATGGCCGACCGTATGACCAAAATTAAGAATCCGCCTTAAATCCTGCTCGTGCTCATCGGCCTCAACCACATCTCGTTTGATCTGGCAACATTTTGAAATAATCTCTTCCATATCATCCATCAAATCTTCATGATACTGATAAGCCAGTAGCTTTATAAAAAGATTGGCACTTTTAATGCAACCGTATTTAATCACCTCACCCATGCCATCGATTAAATAATCATCATCGAGGGTATCTAAAAAAAGCGGATCGATGATCACCGCTTCCGGCTGATAAAAGGCCCCAACCAAATTTTTGCCCTGGTCTAGGTCAATGCCGACTTTTCCGCCAACGGAGCTATCAACTTGGGCCAAGAGGGAAGTGGGAATCTGGATAAAATCAATCCCCCGTAAATAAGTCGCTGCACAATAGCCACCTAAGTCGCCGACCACACCACCACCGAGGGTGACAATGGCATCTTTCCTGGTCATATTACATTTAATTAATTCATTGTAAATACTAAGGACTTGTCCCGGGCACTTGCTTTGCTCGCCAGCCGGAACGACGATATTATAAACCTTGGGCCCGGCCTGTCTAATTTGACGCTCAATTTGACTTAAATACTCTTTGGCGACATTTTTATCGGTAATGATCACAACTTTTTGATAGGGTTCAAATAAGGCTCGCATTTGTGAAATGCGATTTTTAAGGCCCTTCTCAATCATAATCGGATACTGGTGACTATTTTTAGTCGAACACAATAATTCTTTCATTCAATTACTCCTCGTTTTTATCTTAAGGCACATTATATCATATTCACTCCATTTTTTATAAAGGAGAAAGAATTTTTTCACGCCTAAAAAGAAAACCCGCCGCTGGCGGGTCATCCTAAACTCTCTTTTATTAAGCTAACGATCTTCTTTAAAATAATTACGTCCCAGCCAAGCCGGTTGTTTAACATTCTTTCTTTTTTGGAAAGAGGTAAAGACTAAGACAAAGACCGTCGCCAAGTAGGGAAGGGCGGTAAAAAGATAAATAGATACCGGTAGATCGTATTGTTGTAGCCAAAAGCCAGCAATATCTAAGGCTCCAAAGAAATAGGCCCCTAGCATGGCTTTAACTGGATTCCACATGGCAAAGATAACCAAAGCCACGGCAATCCAACCCCGACCACTGACCACATTGACCGGAAAAATACTGATATAAACAAGCGATAAAAAAGCCCCGCCTAAGCCACAAAGGGCTCCGGATAAAAGAATATTAAAATATTTATAGCGGTCAACTAAAATCCCGCTGGCATCAGCAGCAGCTGGATTTTCACCAATCATTCGGGTATTTAAGCCCCATTTTGTCTTATATAGATAGATAGTCACCACGATTACTAAAAAATACGATAAATAAACATAGACACTATGATTAAAAAAAACAGGACCAATCCCCGGGATATCGCTTAACAAGGGCAATTCAATTGGTCTAAAAAAAGTAGTAATGGCTTCTGGCACCTTCTTGCCAACATAATCTTTGCCAAAAAAGGTGGCAAAACCAGTTCCAAAAATACTTAAGGTCAAACCGGTTACGACCTGATTGGCCTTAAAGCTTACCGTTAATAAGGCATAAATTAAGGCTCCAATGGCCCCTGCTAAAGCTGCAGCCAATAAGGCGATATAGGGATTGCCTGAGGTGAAACCGGCAATAAAACCAATGACCGCTCCCATCTGCATCATTCCTTCAACCCCTAAATTAAGGTGGCCAACTTTTTCTGAGAGGATTTCTCCGAGGGTGGCAAATAATAGGCAAGTACCGGCTTTTACAGCAGCATTTAAAAAATAAATGATCATTTTGCCATCTCCTTCTTGTCTAAAATAATCTGATAGTGGATCATAAACTCACTGGCTAAAATAAAGAACAAAATAATCGCTTGAATCATCTCTGCCACTGATCCGGATATCTGAAAAGCCGTTTGGATATAAGAGGCCCCTTGCAGTAAAACGGCAAAGGCAAAGGCGTTAAAAACGATAAAGGGAACCTTTAAGCCTGATAACCAGGCAACAATAATTGCTGTAAAGCCTAAGCCGCCAGTGATTTCCGTACTCAAGGTCCCACTGACCCCGGTTGTTTGAAACATGCCGACAATTCCACATAGGCCACCACTAATGATTGCCGCCTTTAAAATGGTCTTCTCAACATTGATGCCTATATAACGGGCCGTATTTTCACTTTCCCCAAGAATCGTTATCTCAAAGCCAAGCTTTGAGCGATTAACAAAATAATACATAACTAAAATAATAATAATCGCAAAGATAATACTTAAATTAAAGCCGTTGATACTGGGAAGTAAGGCATTTTCTGGAAAATTAGCAATTTTTGGCATCCCACTGGCCGCTGGGTCTTTCCACATTTCATATTGGAGGGCCATAACAAAGGTTAGGGCAATATAATTAAGCATTAGGGTAAATAAGGTTTCATTGGTTCCAAAACGGGCTTTAAAAAAAGCTGGAATTAAGAGCCAAAGAGCCCCCATTAGAAAGGCAGCAGCAGCTGTTAAAAAGAGCATTGCTACTAATGGCAAATTTGGTAAAAAGCGGACCACCGCTGTGGCACCAACTGCCCCCATTAAAAATTGTCCCTCTGCACCAATGTTCCAAAAGCGCATTTTAAAGGCAACCATCACTCCTAGCGATAAGACAACTAGAGGAACCATTTTTTCGATCGTCGCAGCAAAGCGATAAAGGCTTCCAAAACACCCTTTTAAAATTCCAATATACAGTTCAATCGGGTTGGCACCAGCAAAAACGACAATAATTGAGGCCAGAGCTAAGGCTGCTAAAACCGATCCAATTCGGATAATTATTTTTTTTTGAGGACTGGGTTCACTTCGTTTGATAATATGGATCATACTTCATCTCCTGACTGGACGACACCGGACATTAATAATCCAATTGCTTCTTTGCTTGTTTTTCGGGGATCGACAATACCAGTCACCTTTCCCTCACAAAGAATCATTATCCGATCACATAGGGCCATCAAGACATCTAAATCTTCGCCCACATAGAGGATGGGAATCATTTGCATTTTTTGCTCATTCAAAAGATCATAGATGATCTGTGATGACCCAACATCTAGGCCTCTGGTCGCATAGGCTGTTACCATCAGCTTTGGTTCTAATTCAATTTCTCGACCCAAGAGAACCTTTTGAATATTACCACCTGATAACAGACTAACGGCATGATTTTCAATGGCTGGGGTAACTACTTTTAATTTCTTAACTAAATCTGTCGCTTTTTCTCTCGACAAAGTCCGCGATATGCCAAAACCCTTCTTCTTGCGATAATCTTTAAGAAGAACATTATCAATAATATCCATGGATGAAACCAAGCCCATACCCAAGCGATCCTCAGGAACAAAACTTAAGCTAATACCCATCTGATAAATGGCTTCAGCATTTTTATCAAGAATATTTTCGCCGTTAAAATAAATTTCACCTGACCGAATCGGATATAAACCAGCTATACCCTCGCATAATTCTTTTTGACCACTGCCAGCAATCCCAGCCACCCCTAATATCTCACCGGCATATAAATCAAAACTGACCTGATCAAGAACGGCTACTTTATTGCGATCATAAGCTGTAATTTCCTTAACTTCTAAACTTTTTTCGCCGCGTTCAACGGCGACGTAAGGAACCTGAAGATCCATGATATCGCCAACCATCATTCCTGCCAATTCCTGGGCATTGGTATCTTTTTTATTAACCGTTTCAATTGCTTGGCCTTTTCGCATTATCGTAATCCGGTCACTAATGGCCATCACTTCTTCAAGCTTATGGGTGATAATGATTACTGAACAGTCTTTTTTGACCATTTTTTTGATAATCTCAAAGAGGTTTTTAATTTCTTGGGGGGTTAAAACAGCAGTTGGTTCATCAAGAATAAGAATATCAGCCCCACGATACAAGACTTTAAAAATTTCCAAACTTTGTTTTTCAGCAATCGACATTTCCATGACTTTTTTATGGGGATCAATATCCATACCAAAACTGTGAATTAATTTCTCCATCCCATCTAAAATCTTTTTTTTATTTAAAAAAGGCGTTGTCTTGCGACTGCCTGCGACAATATTCTCTAAAGCCGTAAACGACTCAACTAGTTTATAATGCTGTGGGAGCATGCCAATTCCTAGGTGGAGCGCACTTCTGGGTGTTGTAATTTTTACCGCTTTACCTTTGACTTCAACAAGGCCTTCATCAGGAACATAAATGCCATTGAGGACATTCATCAATGAACTTTTACCGGCTCCGTTTTCACCGAGGATAGCATGTATTTCTCCTTTTTTTAATGAAAAATCAACATGACTCAAAGCTTTAACCTGGCCGAATGTCTTGCTGATATTTTTCATTTTGACAACGTCATTCGTTTCCATTTTCTCACCTTTGCAAATAAAATAGCGGACAGAGCCAGTTGGCTCTGTCCGATTAGTCTTTACTAATTAATTGTTCCTTCGACATTTTCAACAAACCAATCCATACTTAAGATTGCTTCATCTGTCATAACAGAACCCTCGTTAATTCGAACACTTCCCGTCTGATCCTTAATTGGGCCAGCAAAAATAACCAATTCACCTGATTTAATGGCTTTTTCAGCTTTTTCTACCTGCGGGCCAGCAGCACCAGGAACTAAAGCGGTTAACTCATCTAATAAGACGATTCCATCGTTCATCCCACCCCAGTAATCATCTGCAACCCAGGAATCATCGATTACCGCTTGAACGGTATCAGTATAAAAACCACTGAAATCCCAAAGCGGAGCTGTCAAATAAACTTCTGGCATCGTTTCTGCTGCACTTAAATCATAGCCAATGGAAAGAACGCCAGCTTCCTTTGCGGCTTCCATGGTTGCTGTTGAATCTTGATGTTGGGCCGTTATATCGCAACCTTGTTGAATCAAAGCTTCTGCTGCAGCTTTTTCAACGGTTGGATCATACCAAGTATTGGTCCAAGAAACCTTGATAATTGCTTCAGGATTAACTGATTGAACACCCATTGCAAAAGAGTTAATACCCCTAATTACTTCGGGAATTGGCATTGCGGCAACGTAGGCAATTTTATTGGTCTTGGTTGTTAAACCAGCAACAATTCCTGATAAATAACGGGGTTCTTCAATTTTTCCAAAATAAATACCCATATTATCAGCCATTGTATAGCCCGAACAATGCTCAAATTTTACATCGGGAAATTCTTCAGCTGCCTCTGCCATCCCTTCCATAAAACCAAAACTTGTTCCAAAAATAATGCTTGCTCCTTGATCAACCATATCTCTTATGGTTGAAATAACCTCACTCTTTTCTTCTGCTACATTTTCTTTAATAATTGTTTCAACTTTCCCATCAAAATGATCAACCATCGCTTGACGGCCTAAATCATGGGCCTCTGACCAGCCACCATCATCAACTGGTCCAACATAGATAAAACCAGCAACGATATTTTCTTCTTCTTCCACTGGTGCCTCAGATGAACACCCTGCTAATGTTCCGACCATCATCATTAGTACCAATAGGATTACTCCCAATTTTTTCATTCTTTTCCTCCTCATATAATTTACAGACCACTATTGGATCTATATGACTATTTTATCCAAAAACGCAAGGAATTGCAATCTAAAAACATGAATAGTCGCTTTTCTAAAAAAAATATCCCCATAATTCTAAATCAAGGACCATTTTAGCTTGCCTTTCTTCGATATTAAAGCTGTCAATGGTCATTAAAGGACAGGCATCTTTAAGGGCCTTAAAAAACATTTTTACCCTAAGTGCATCCCCCTCTATTCGTGTTTTTATCGGAATCCCATAAAGGACTTTTTCTTCTGCTAGCAAGTCATTTGTTTCAACGATAAAGGCCGTCCCAAAATGTAATTCGATTAACTCAACCTGTGATTTTTCAATCACCTCTTTAAGGCCATCGTAAAGATCTTGTTGGTCTTCTTGGTCAGGAATCAGTTGCCTATAACGATCAAGCTCTAATTCAAAGCCATTAAGCTTTTTTAAGTACTCGTCTTCACTTATTTCAAGACGACTGGCCTCAAGGATTTTTCGTTTATTGGCCAAAAGCAATTGATTATTGCGATAATCATTATACTGTGGTCGCAAAAATAGGGTGAAAAAAAATAATCCCATTAATAAAAACAAAAAAATTTTTTGTTGGTGTTCATTCTTTTTTTGAGTCTTCATTTTTCTCCTTTATTTGGCTTTCTACTGTAAATTCCCAACTTAATCTAGATCCTTTTTCATTTAAATTTTCGTCTGTCATTAAATTTGTAACATGGGCTATTTTAGCCTGGCCCAAACCCTTTATCTTATTTAAATTTTTGCAAAATTCTCCAATTTCTTCTTGACTTGCACAGTGACCAACAATTCTAATTGTCTGCTCGCCATACTGAACCTCAATTAATTCGACATTGTCGACCTTCATTGGCAATTCTTCAATCAGCTGATAGGCTAGACTACTTTTTGCTTGTAAATGGTCAATCATTTCTTCTCTTCTATTGACTAACTCTTTTTTTTGATCAAGATTTTCAAAAATAATCTCTAATTTTTCATTTTCATTTAATTGTTCATCCACCTTCTTAATTAAGTACAGGGAGTGGGCATTCATAAAAATTACAATCATTGCCAAGATGACCATACTTGCCATCGGTACTAAGATCGGGAGCATTTTTTTTATTTTTAAAAGCCCTTTCTTTTTTTTCATTTTTTTTTCATAAGAGTGACGTAAATTGATTGTATTTTTCATTCTATTCCCCCATCAATGCCGCAATTGCCGGAAAGAAAAGAAGCATTTCCGCTTTTTCAAGCTTTTCTTGGCCTTTTAAATAATTAGCATCTGTCAAAATATCCGCCAGTGATCCTAGCCTATATTTTTCGGAAGCGGCCAGATATTTTTCAACTTCGGCCCCTAAACTGCCCCCTCCCATCAAAAAAAGAAGCGGCTTTTGGTCATTGTTTTTATAATGGTCTAATTGGATATGATCTTCAAGGCTTCGTCTAATTCTTTTTAAATACTCCTTTAAGGTCTCTTTGTCTCTTGGAATCATATCCATCTTATAGGCCAGCAGGCCTTCTTTAAAATCATAGAAAAGTGTTTTAAAACACCCTAAGTCTAAAAAAAACACCCGTTTAAAGGCTTCTTTTTCTAACATTTTACCAATCCCATAAAATTGTGGCAGGATTTTATTTAAATAAATCTTCCTATTTTTTTTTAAAATTTTTGCATAATTTTCAATCGTATCTTTGCCAACCACTACCGTCAAGGCATCAATGGAATAATCATCGATACCGAGATTTTTATAACGGTCAACACGTTCTTTGGCTAAATAATCATAATGCCAATTTTTAAGTTGGTCGGCGGTTAGTTCTTGCATTTTCCAATAGATAATTGCTTCAACTTCATCTTGGTCGACAAAGGGTAAATGCCAGAAATTAACCCGCAAATCAGAATCTGCCATTAATAAAATAACCTGATCTTTTTTTCTATAGCCCTTAAAAAAAGCAGTGATGCCATCGGGAAAAGGACTTTTTTGGCCCTTTATCACTTCTTTCTTAGTCCATTCTGTTTCCAATAAGAGCTTAGCAATTGCTAGCTTCTTATCCTTGTCCCGCTTTGCTTTTATCAATTTGGTCGAGTGGTTGCCCACATCAATAACCCAAGTAGTCATTTTTTCTCCCATAAGCTTACTTCATCTCCCAAAAAAAATTTTTTATCCCCATGTCTTTTTCTGGGTCTAATTCAATTTTAATTTCAAATTCTATTTCATAATGGTCATAAGAGCTCTCTAATTTAATTGTTAAGCTATTCTCATCGTCCTGTAAAAGTTCATAAGAATAACGCCCCCCATTAAGATCGGCAGTAGTTCCTCTCGTGATGGTAGCACCTTGACTAATAAGGGCCTTTATTTCTTCCATCCCATTTTTGGCGGTTAGAATACACATTTCATAATTATAACTTTTTTGATTGGCTTCCAACTCTTTAATGTTTCGATCGACTAGATAAAATGATGTCGTTGTTAAAAATGCCAGCATAACCAAAACAAGGGGCAAGGCATAGCCACGATTATCGTCCCTAGGGAATGTCAATAACTTTTTTACCATGTTCAACTTGTATTTCATAGGTATTTTCATCCCCCTCTAACTGGTATGAGACTAAGAGATGGTCTTGGTCCAGTAAATCAAGGGAAAAAGCAGTCAGCCCTTTTTCAAATTGACTAGTCGAACCTAAACCAATTGACACAAGCCTTTTAAACTCATTATTCTCATATTTCTTTTTAAACTTGTAGCGCATTAAAAGACCACCCTTAAAGGTATAGGTATTATAATAATCAGGCGTTTCTAAATCCCTTAAATAAACCCTTCCTTCCTGGACATAAATACAATCACTTTGATAGATCTGCTTTCTAAAAAAAAGATTAAACTGGCGCTGGATAGCTCCATGCTGGCGATTGATTAGGCCCTTTTCAGATATTATATGATTGGTATAAAATCCGGGCAAGATAATTAAAAAAACAAGGCCCATCACCATTAGGGTGACAATCACCTCAATAATCGTAAAACCACCCTTTCTAGTCATCCTTGCCACCACAATAGGCAATATAATAGTCTTTATCCTTATGGTTAACTTGCAAGATGACTAAATTTTCAAGGTCAGTTTGGTGGGACTCTATTAAGATAAAGTCCGGATAATTCTGCTCTAGGAATTGATCGATTCTGCCATCCTTACTTTTTTGCTTGCGCACTTGATCTGCCAGACTATTTAAATTTGCCGAATCCGCTAATAAAAATTGTGACTTAATATTAATATCCAAACTCAAGCCAATCAGGGAAAAAATTAATACTAGGCCAATTGAAGCAATGGCAATGGCTAAAAGGCCTTCGATAAGGGTAAAGCCTCTTTGATTATCCTTAATCTTCAAGGTAAATTCTTCCATTTCCGACTTGAACGATTATATTTTTAACCTGGTCTTTGTTTTTTTTATTGGTCATTACCAGTTTCCCCCCTTTAGAAACTGTGCCATTTGGATGAAGGGCTAGAATGCTATTAACAGTAAAGGCCCCTGAAAAGTCAATCTCCTTAATAAAGATGATCTCCTGATCGGCTTTTTTATTCTTCTTGGTCCAACTGCATCTTATAAAATTCCCGAAGAAACGCAAACGCCTTTGACACCCATCCATCATGGCATCATTTTGAAATTGTAAGATTTGATAATAAACCATTTCACATTCCCGCTCAAACTCTTTTTCTTGAAAACTTGCCCTGCCCATTAGTTGTCCCGGTAAAATAACAACCATGCTAATCCCTAAAATGAGCAAGACGACCAAGACCTCATAGAGGCTATAACCCTTATTTCTTCTTGTTTTACTAGCCATAAACGTTTACAGTCACTGTGATGGATCTACTGGAGTTGCTGAAATTGGATCTCGCTTAACTTTATGGTCACTAGAATCGTAAGTAAATTTGAATTTCTTTGGATCTGCTGCTTTTATTTCTGTTTGACGAATATAGCCCTTATTATTTAATTCTGTCACCAAGCCATCAAAACTCGTAATGCCACTGGGATAGTCACCCTCTTCAATGCAATAGACTTCAAGGGCACTTTCAATAATTTTAATATTTGCCTGATCGGCTCGCTCTTGTGAATTTGCAATTACTTTTGAAAATTGCGGAAAGGCCAGCGATGCTAGGAAGCCTAGAATCATCAAGACGACCATAACTTCTACTAAAGTAAAACCATTTTCGCTTCTTAACCGCTTCATAAAACATCTTTTCATCATTAAAAGTGTCCTCGCTTTCTTTCTCTAAAATCACTCTTTAAAATTAATAATACAGGAATTTAAGAAAAATAAAAAGAGCAAAGTTTTGCTCTTTTTATTTTATAAAAAACTATTTTTGGGCACGAATCCTTACTTTTAACTGCTCTTTCTTACTCGACATGGTAATCTTGATAACCTTTTTTCTGTTTTTTTATCAACTCATAATTCTTTTTCATATCAATCGATTGAAGGACTAAAAACAATCCTGTTATTCCTAAAACGATACCAAGGACAAGACCAAAAATGGCTGATTTAGCCAACGGATCGAAAAAAGCGTAAATTCCAAAGCCCATTAAAATAATCCCAATACTAATGCGACTCACCTGCTTTAGCCCGCTCCGACTAGCAGATGTTGCCAAAACAACAATGCCACTAATAAGTGCCACCACTCCAATTAATATCACAAATATCGAAATAATGGTGTTTGGCATAAATAAAAATATTCCAGCAATGATTAAGTCCACTAAGCCACGGCCAAAACTATAACCCATAGTCGTTTTATATTTATAGCGCAGGATAAAATAGGTCACCAAATACATCACTCCCATCACACCCCGGTAGACACCAAATAATTTAATCACTAGGGCTAATACAAATTGGGAATTAAAAAGCGTAATGCCACAGATGACCATCAAACATAAACCATCAAGCAGCATCAACCACCAGCGTCCATAAGAGCGTTCAAGTAAGTCAACAGTAAAAGCTCTTTGATTATTCATCTGCGGTTTCCTCCATTTTGCGAATGACTCGTTTCATCACTTGGCCTGCCCTTAATTTTACTGGGCCACAGCCACTTTCAGGATCTCTAAAGTGTTCCTTAATGTAATTACAATCGAGACTGCCAAACTCTTTTTCAAATTCATCCACTAAAAGTTGGGCCGCCGCTTTAATGTCGGCCTGAGTGGTCGGGCGTTGCTTAGAATAAATGGCCCCAAGTCCAGCTAGGGCACCAGTAAAGGCCCCACAGGTTCTCTCGGCGTAAAAGCCCCCACCAAAGCCTTGCATTAAATGATAGACCTCTTCGCCTAACTTCAAATCATAGGTGTCATTGGCCGACCGAAGCAGGACCTCGGCGCAGTTCATGTGAAATAGTTCTGGTTCGGCTTGATCCTTGCCAAATTGATTATACTTTTTAACCGCTTCTTCCATCTTTTCTCCTTTTCCTGTTTTTATCGGCATTATTATCCCTCTATGGCAATTTTGTATTTCTTTATTTTACTATAAAGGGTATTACGCTGAATGCCTAAAGCCTGGGCCGATTGAGAGATATTGCCCTCAAAAATTTTTAAAACCCGATTAATATGCTGTTTTTCAATAGAGGCAATGCTAAGGTCATCCTCTTCATTTTGGTCTAATAAAGGATTATCATACCTTGTTTGTCCTAGCAGCAGGTCTTTTTTCTTATCATTATCACTATTTTTCAAAAAATAGTAATGGGGGAAGGTTTCGGTATTGACCATTAATTCTGCAACATTTTTTAGCTCTCTAATATTGCCCGGCCAATGATAGGCCACAAGGATCTCTTTCTCCTCCTCACTTAATTGGACAAGATTACGTTCATATTTTAACGCCCTCGTCTCTAAAAAACGAGTAAATAATTCCACGATATCATCAGGTCTTTCCCGCATTGGTGGTAAATATAAGGGCAGAACATTTAAGCGATAAAACAAGTCTTTTCTAAAGCGTCCACTTTCGACTTCACTTTTTAAATCCTTATTGGTTGCGGCAATGATCCGTACATCAATGGGAATTGTTTTATGGCTGCCAATCCGAGTAATCACATTTTCTTGCAAAACACGGAGTAAACGGGTCTGCATCTCAAGGGGCATCTCACCAATTTCATCAAGCATGATGGTCCCATTATTGGCCTGTTCAAACTTGCCAATATTGCCCCCTTTTTTAGCACCGGTGTAGGCCCCATCTTCATAACCAAATAATTCTGACTCGATCAATTGCCCGGGGATGGCCCCGCAATTAAGGGCAACAAAGGGCTCATCCATCCGTTTACTATAATTATGAATCGATTGGGCAAAGACTTCTTTACCAGTACCACTTTCACCCATAATCAAAATTGTCGACCGATTATTGGCAATTTTTTTGGCAAAATCAAGGGTTTTCTTAAAATTTCCATCCTTTCCTAGGACCTTATCAAAGGTATAATAAGGACTGGCCACAGGCTTAGCTTTAGGTCGGCGTTCTTCTCGCAAAATAACAATAATTTCAACCGTATCATCCTGTGGATTATAAATCGAACTGGCTGTCATTTGACAATTTACGAATTTTTTTGTGGTTTTAACCTTAATCATTTGACTAATATTATCTTTTAACTGAATGCTGGCCTTAATCTTTTCCCATTCTGGGATTAATTCAACCATATTACTAGCAATTTGATTATTTTTATGACCAAAGAAATCCAAAGCTTTTTGGTTGCATATTTTAATAAAGCCATTGATATCAGACGTTAGAATGGCTAGGGGAACAGCATTAAAGATTGTTTTAATATGTTTATTACTCATACTTTGGACCTTATTATAGGCCTTGCATTTAAGCATTTCTTCAATGGCATTAGAAGCGGCAATAACCATCCCCAGTGTATGAGGATGAACGGAATCAGAATAGCCCGTTAAATCAAGGACACCAATTAAATTCCCGTTAATATCTTTAATTGGTGCCCCTGAACAAGTCCACCGATGATAGGCCTTGATAAAATGATCATCCCCCGAGAGTTGAATCGGTTCCTTTGATTTAATGACCAAGGACATGGCATTGGTCCCGATATTTTCCTCATTCATATAAGAACCGGCAA
>CAZJGM010000015.1:0-26445 GCA_964545675.1 uncultured Lachnospiraceae bacterium
TTTTTGCATGAAACAGACAGAAAATAATTGCCCACAAACACTTGACACTGACAAAGAGGACTTTATTATTGACAAAAAAATAAAGACAGTATATCATTTAATGATAATTAAAAATTCAGAACATAAAGGAGACACGAATGGAAAAAACACCTTTAGCAAGCGTTGAGGATAAGAAGATATACTCAAGTGATTTAGACAATCTAATTAAACAACTACCAGCAGAGCAGGCCGATCAATTTAAATCAAAAGAAGGAAGACGTCAGCTTCTTGAAGAATTAGTGGCTCAGGAACTCTTTTATTTAGAAGGTAAAGAAGCAAAAGTAGACGAAAGCGACGAATTTAAAAAAATGGTGGAAGATGCCAAAGAAAAGCTTTTAAAGACCCATATGATCGCTCAATTTATGATGAAGATCAGTATTCCAGATGAAGAAGTCAAAAAATTCTACGATGAAAATCCTACTCAATTTATTGCTCCGGATAGCATCCGTACATTGCACATTCTTATTCCTAGTGAACAGCAAGCGATTGATATTATCGCTGAAATTAAAAATGGAAAAGCCTTTGAAGAAGCAGCTAAAGAATTCTCTGTTTGTCCTTCAAATGAAAAAGGTGGCGACCTTGGTTATTTTTCTAAAGGAAAAATGGTGCCAGAATTTGAAACTGCTGCCTTTGCCTTATCAATAGGTGAAATGACTGAGGTCCCAGTTAAATCCCAGTTTGGTTACCATGTTATTAAACTTGTTGATCGCAAAGAATCAGAAACAATTCCCTATGATGTGGTAAAAGATAGTGCCCGCAATTATCTTTTGCGTGAAAAACAAAATCGAGCTTTTATTGGAAAAGTCGAAGATCTTAAAAAGAAATACACAGTCAAAGTTGAACCTGTATTATAAAAAAGTAGCAAGGATACCTGTTTTCTAGCAGGTGTCCTTTTTACTTAGAATACTATCAATGTTTTAACAATAAAGCGGTTTTATAAAATTCGATTTTCGGCAAAACTATAATAACGATTTTCGGCAACAATGATATGGTCAACAACAGCAATTGAAATTGCCTCTAGGGCTATTTTAATTTTTCCAGTCACGTTGATATCTGCTTGTGACGGTTCTAGGCGACCACCAGGATGATTATGAGCAAGAATTACACTAGCAGCTTGGTGTCTGAGTGCGGTTTCAACAATAAGTCTGGGATAAACGGGAGCTTCATTAATGGTACCTTCATGAAGAAGGCAAGTATGGTTAACCTTATTTTGAGTGTCCAAACAAATGACGTAAAAAACTTCATACAAGCGGCCGGTAAATAAAGAAAGAACGTAATCACCCGCTTTAGAAGTCGATGAAAGAATGGTTTTACCTTTAAATTTCCCCTGCTGATAGCGTCTGGCTAAAGACGGGATCAGACTTAGGAGGATGGCACTATTTTCAGTAATTTTTGCTTTTTTAATCAGATCACTGGGTGAAGCATCAAAAACACCAGCTAAGGAA
Source organism: uncultured Lachnospiraceae bacterium (assembly GCA_964545675.1). GTDB lineage: Bacteria > Bacillota > Clostridia > Eubacteriales > Eubacteriaceae > Acetobacterium. Next base: position 1,485 of record CAZJGM010000015.1, read on the forward strand.
CCAAAATTATCAATTAATTGGTGAGCCAGTTTATTTGTATCTTTCATTGGAATACAATAAAATAAAAGAAGTTCTAAAATTTGATGATCTTCAAAACTATCAATTCCTTCTTTTAGTACACGTTTTTTTACCCGCTGGCGATGGCCTTTGTGAATGTTTTTATCCATATCGTCACTCCTTTAAACTAAAATGTTTTTATATTTTCATTGTCTACACATTTTAAATTAAGAACTTTCTTTAGATTTTATAAGTAAAGCACAGTTCTTAACTCTTATCTTTGCCTTTTATTTCCTTTTTGTCAATACTCCTTTTTGTTATTTTGTTGAGTGATTATCGATTTTTAATTGGGAAAAGTTAAATTGATCTTATTTATTGTTACTTGCCTTTAATTATCTATACATAAAAAAAAGAAATGGCTTTAAACCATCTCTTTTAAGATACGTTTTTTTACTCACGATAATTGATTGCTTTAACAGGACAAGCGTTGATAATTTCTAATAATTTTTGAACATCCAGTCGCTCATAGCGTTGAATTTCTGCTTTTTTCTGATCCATTGCAAAAATTTCAGGATAATTATTAGCACAAAGAGAACATCCCATACAGGCTTCCCGATTAAGCGTTAGGCCTTCCTTTTCTTCTTTTTGGGGAATATCCCTTTCTTTAACAATCTTTGCGGTAATCCATGAAAAAACGACAATTGCAAGGACTGTTAAAAGCCAACGAATAATCATAAAACGCAGGCCTAAGAATTTCACTTCATTTAAGAGCATGGGGATTTTAATAACTGCCCAAGAGCTTAAAATGATAACCAAATTACGAATTGATGCCCCTTTTTTGTAAAGCATCACGCACATGGGAAAAGCTGCATAGATGGGTCCAGCTGAAACACTTCCAAGGACAAATGAGAGCACGACTCCTTTTGTTTTTGCTTCTTTTCCTAAATATTTCATAATTTTATCTTTTGAAATCCACAGGTCTAAAAGTGCCGTTAAGACAAAAATTACCGGCATGATAAGAAGCATCTCTTTAAGATAATAAGTAGAATTTGAAATTGATTGAAAAGCTAGATCTGGTCTTAGTAAAAATAGACTGACATAGGCAATTAATACAGCCATAACAAAGAGATAACCTTTTAATTTTTTTAAAATTTTCATATTACAACCCCCATAATCAAGGCAACAATAATGGCAAATACAAAACTCAATCCATTTCGTGTTAAGGTAAATTTAAGGCCGAATTCCTCTTTTTCTAAGGGAAATGTAACGACCCCTACCATGGTTAAGGTTGTTAAAAAAGCGACAGCAGGTACGACATTAACTCCGGCATCGACTAATGTTCCAACAAGTGGAAAGGCTATAAAGGCTGGTATTAAAGTAATCGTTCCAAAAGCTGCTGAGACAATGGTTGCCCCAAGTATTGATTGATTGGCGACAAAACTTGCGATATTTTCTGGCGGAAGTAGTGCTAGAATTAAACCAATTAAGAAAATAATTGATAAAATGCTAACGACCATCCCTTTCCCCATTCCAAAAGCCATTTTAAGGGCTTTTTTTGTTTTATCTTTGTTTTTTACAAAAGAAGCAGTTAGAAATACTCCCGTTCCCAACCACATTCCTAATGTGAATACATCCATATTTTTCCTCCTAAGCTATTTTATTAACTCTATTATAAAATAATAAAGCAGCTTGATATAGACACCAATGTTTCTTTTTGATATAATCTAATAAGAGGTGGACCATGATTTTAAATAAGATAAAAGAAATTGATTTATTTTCTCAAATCGATGAGAAGCAATTAAAAGACCATCTAAAAATGGGTTTAATTCGTCTGACCACTTACCCCAAAGGATCAGTTATCTACCATCGAAATGATTTTTGTCAAAATCTTGATGTTGTTTATTCAGGAGCATTAATGGCTTATGTTCTTTCAGAAAAAGGATCACTGACCTCGATGTTTGAATTTAAAAAAAATAGCATTATTGGTGGCAATTTATTATTTGGTGATCATCACACCTATCCCTTTACGATTATTTCAGAAAACTGTCAATTATTCCATATTCAAAAAGAAGCCATTTTAGACTACCTTCATAATTATCATTTTGTTTTATCTTATGTCAAATCGCTTTCATTAAATTCTCAAACAATGAATCAAAAAATTGCTATGGTCACTCAAAATACCTTGAGAGACAACATCCTAATTTACCTTCGTCAACAAGCAATCTTACAAAAAAACACAAAAATACTTCTTCCAATTAGCAAAAAAGAATGGGCCGATTTTTTAGGTGTTCAACGACCATCATTATTTAGAGAATTAAAAAAGTTAAAAGAAGAAGGTCTCATTGATATTGATAATCGCTTAATTCAATTAAATAAACCTTAAAAAACCACCGAAGTGATTCATTTCGGTGGTTTTTTAAGGTAAAAGACTATTCACTTTTTAGGGTTTTATCAATTACTTTTGGTTTTTCTAAGCTAATAAAATTCTTTTTGCAATAATAATCTAGAAATTCTTTAGCCAATTCTTCCTGAGCTGACCCTTCTTTAAGTTTAACCACATCTTTAAGGATTTCAACGGATTTATCATCTTCGATATAGCGAAATAATCCTGAACCCCACTTGGCTGAGCGTTTATTGCCTTCTTTTTGATAGTAATCCCAAAACTTCATTTTCTGGGCTTCTTCTAGGGATAAAGCAATTCTATAATCGGATTCACAAGCTACATAGCCAGAAGTCGAATTACTGCCTTCAAAAAGATCGTCGACGATAAATATGCCAAAGATCAACCGTTCATTTTCTTTTTTGCCTGGAAGACGGCTTGTTAAAATACCGAGTGTATTCAAATGGGCACTTCTGATTTTTCGTGTTTTTCCATCAGCATTCTCGCCAGCACTTGCTTTCCAACTTTTAAGAATTTGGCTTTCATAACAGATCGGATCATCTGTTTCTGAATTCATTAGGGCATCTAATTTTTCTCGATCTTTATGATCGTTTAAGTATTGATAACAAGGGCTGTCCGGATGACTACATTCTGGATAGTGTTCTTTTTTTATATTATGCTCAATTAATGTATCACTACAAATGCCATCAAAACCAATTTTTTCACTTGTTTGTCCACCATCACAATAGTTAATTTTAAAGGCAATATTTCGGCGATTATTTGCCTTTTTCGTTTTTCCAGCACGTGGTGATTTTAGATTTGATTTGGCTTCTTCAATTTCATAGGCCAATTGTCGCGCTTTCATCGCTTCTTCTTTAATTTTTTTATCTTTTTCATCTTCAATTTCTTTTTTTTCAATTACTGCATCAATTTTTTTAGCAATCAGTGCATCTTTTATTGATAAAAAACCTTTAAACGCTTCTGGATAAACAAATTTACGGTCTTCATCATTAAAAGATACAATTACATACCCACCATTAATTTTTTGAACCTTCCCCTTGCCAAATGATTTATGAGTTACAGTTGCATTAATTATTTCAGTCATTATCTACCCCTTACCTTTTAATTACATAATATTTTAGAGATTACAAAATTTTATTTTCAAATCTGCTATTAGTACCATTATACCACAAAAAAATATTTATTGTACTTTTATGTAAGAGATGATAAAATAATGTGTTCATTTTAAAATATTATTCAATATAGCCAATTGGATAGCGACCTTTATAGATGTTTCCAAGCTTTCCATCAATAGAAATAGCATCACCTGATCTGAACGTATAGCCATTAATATGACATTCTTTTTTTGTTTCATTAACAATCAGACCTCGACATTGGACAATACAAATTTTGCCGATACTTGTTGCCGCAACAGCAGCATGGGAAGTCACCCCGCCTTTAGCGGTAATTAAACCGTCACAGACAAAAATAAGGGGAATATCATCGGGAACGGTATCCGGCCTGACTAAAATAACTTCTTCATTGGGATCAGCAGCCCTAAGGTCTTCCATATCCTCAAGGTCAAAGGCCAATCGTCCGGAAAGAACTTCACCACTCATTCCAATCCCATGACCAACAAGTTCCATTTCTTGTGGCGATGGTAAAAAGCTGGAAAAAGAACTTTCTTTTTTTAACTTTTGATTTCTCGTTTGCAGAATGTATAAGTCTTTTGGGTCAGCTGATTCAAAGGTAAATTCAATTTCTTGGTGAACAAAACCATAGGTTTCAATCAAGCGAATGGCATCTTCTTCAAGTGCCTGATAGATTTTAGGGAATGCTGATTCAAGAGAGATGGGGCTCTCACTAAAATTTTTTTTGCGTTGATCTTCACTGATTGGTAGGGTATTAACGAGTCCAGAAACCACATCTTCTCCTTGACTACAAAGGGTAAAGTCACCATAAAGATGAATGCCTGCACAACCATTAAAGGGACTGCTCGTGAAAATAACACCAGTACCTGATTGCATTGAGAGATTTCCCAGCACCATTTTTTGAACGAGGACAGCCGTTCCCCATTCATCTGCTATCTGCAGGTGATCACGGTAATAGATGGCACTTTTAGATGACCATGAGTTTAAGACACAATGAATTGCTTCTTTTAATTGTTTAAATAAATTAGTTTCAATATAAACATTATGATCAAGAAGCACTTGCTTGTAATGAAAAGCAATGATTTTCATCTGCTTACCGGTAAAATTTACTTTAAATTCGACATCCCATTTTTCTTTATAATTTCGGATGACTTGGTCAAAGATATCCCGGTCAATTTCATGGGCCATTCCCCAACTTTGTAGAAAACGACGGTAACTATCCCAAGCCGTCCACTCAAAACCCTCTTGCTGACTAAAAGCTTGGGCAATTTCATCATTCATCCCAATATTTAAGAATGTTTTCATTGCTCCTGGAAGAGAAATTGATGATCCTGATCGGATCGAGAAAAACAATGGGTTTTCAGGATTCCCAAATTCTTGACCCGTAATTTTTTCAATAAATTCGATATGTTTTTTAAGATGGCGATCCATATTTTTAGTCATATCTGGATGGCCTTCAATCGTTTTTTGATGTCTGAAGACTTCCGTTGTAATAACAAAACCAGGTGGCACCTTAAAACCATATTCAATCAATTTTTTTAAAAAATATGCTTTAGCTCCTAAAAAAACAGGATTATCGATTCCAATTGATTTTTCAGTTAATAAACTTAAAATTAAATCAGGATCATAGGTCATCATACTCTCAACAAAATTGCGCGAATAGTTTTTCATCATATTTCGCAGGACATTAATGGTATCGGTAATAAAATTATCTAAATTTTGTACCAGAAAAGCTGTTGATAAATTATCTCTTAGAAATTTTTCAGATTCCATATGGTATAATTTTTTCTTTTCTTTTGGATCATTTTCTTTTTTTGAAAGCAAAATTTGAGGAATAATCATTTTCATTGGTCTTTCAAAAGTATCAAAAAAATACTCTCGAATTATTTGCTTAATATCATTAGCCATAAATTGAAAAATATTGATATACTGATCAATTGAAAAACTTGGTGAGGTTAAGCCATATTTAAGCATGTCTAGATGAGTATTTAAACCTTGGTTACTAATACCATCAAGGTCTAAACCATCTCTAAAAAGCAGGAGTATATGGTGAATTTCCCGAAACGTTTTAGCGGTGATATATTCGGTATTAAAGGGTTGGGTTAATTTTATCATTAATTTAGAGGCCGTTTTTTCCAACCGATACATTAGACCAAGGGCTTCAAACTTAGATTCCACATATTCACCATACATGGATGGAATATCTGCTGCAATATGCCGTTTATAATAGATATTTTCAGAAGCTTCACTTTTAGCCGGATTTAAAATAATTCTTTTAAGGCGTTGCATGATTCGATAAATCTGATGGATGGCTTCCTCTTTTTTATCATCTTTAAGATTCTTTTTAAGGTCAATTAAATTGCCCGTTAATTTGGGATTATAGCTCCGAATGGTCGAAAGGATATCTTCAGTTTCAAAAGAATATTTTTCAAGCAATAAAAAATAAATATGAAAAAGATCAATTACCCGCTTTCTTTCCTGATTAGACGAATCAATATTTTCTTCAATAAGGCTGGTAATATCTTCAATTGTCCAATCCATTAAATCTCCCCTTGGCAAAGCTACTTTATTCGAAATTTTTACAAGAATTTTATGGGGTCCTTGAAAAAAATCATCATGACGATTAAGATTGGCATAAATTTCTGCGGGAATCATATCCTTAAGCGGTTCTTTTTTCCCAGTGTACCAATAATTGATGATTTTTCGCACCAATTCCACATGGGTATTATTACTTTCAATATGGATTTGTTTTCTCATAAAATGAATCAATCGGTCTTTGCGGCGTGAGGCTTCGTCAATATCGGTTGTAAAATCTCGCAATTGACCTTCGGCTCCAATTTCCCTAAAATAAACTGGGAAAATCCGTGCCAATTGTTTAATCTCTCGATAAACTGGTGTAATATCCGAATTAAGAAGTTTGCTTACATCTCGCTGAAATAGATCAGTATCTGAAATAAATATGCCCCCTAATTTTAAATTAACAATGAGTGCCGCCAATAATTCCCGGGTCGCTTTTGGATCTTCTTCAATTAATTCTAACCAGACTCTGATATTCTTAACATGACTGGAATTACCAATAATCTGCCAATCCTCATTAAGGCTTAATAATCCTGGATAATTAAAGCCCAGGCTAATTAATTGGTGGATAAAATAGTTAATATTAGGCGTATCCCCTGTTTGAATAATTTCTTTTCCGAGGGTTAAAATACAATCCAAAACCATATCTGCATGGTCAGCTTTTAATTCTTCAAATTCTTCAGTAATCGTTTTAAGAAACTCTTTAATTTCGTCAGAGTTTAACTCGTCAAAAATATTTCTCAAATTACGATTGATATCATAAATAAGATGATCCTTTAAAAATTCCATCCCAGGTAAATGTAATAAATAATACAAATAATGAATGGTTTCCAAATGCGTCCCAAATTCTTTGGAAAATTCTCTAAAATAATCGGCGATATCATTAAAAAATAGGATCTTTTTTAAATCATGCCAATTTTTCGCCTGCTTTTTCTGCCAACGAAGTTCTTCAAAAAAGGGATGGCCAATTTTCTTAATTTTTTCATCATTCATATCCTCAAAAAGATGAGCTTTTGAAGCAAACCACTCTTGGGCTAGTGATGTTTCCTCCCAATAATCAAAGCTTTGATCGAGTAATGATTTTATCATTTCCTCGATAGTCTTTGAAAAATCATTTATTTGACTAACGTGATCAAAATATAGTTTAAAAAGATTCGCATTTTTAATATATAAGATCTTATGATTTTCCATATCTTTTTTTAGTAATAAAATACACTTTTTAATAATTGACACCGGTGGAATCTCAAGACGAGACAGCTGGTCAATAAAGCGAATCAAAACTTGAATCAAGCGTGAGTGTTGACCCTCCTTTAGCTTTGACTCAAAAATTGAAGCAATAATTTCAACAAGGATATCATAGGCACGAATCGATTCCTCAAGGGATTGGTATAACCAAAGATCATTTAAACAAATAATCTGCAAGGATTCGATCACATAATCATTGTTTCGATACTTATGATTAAGTTCCAATAAAAAATCTTGGGTCCGTTTATAAATCCCCCAATAAGGCTTTGATAGGTCATTAAACCATTTTTGTTCTGTAGGGATTTTAATGTTTGTTTCACGTGTCTCGGTAAGATTTGCTTCAAGTGCTTTTGATGAAAATCGATTTGTCATATTTCTTCTCCTTAAATCTTTTAATGATCACTTATAATTTATCTTTACCCCATTTTTCTAAATTCATTAGGGCAACTTCAAATCTCCTGTAGAAGAATCAGAATACTTGCAAAAAAATGGCTACTTAGGTATAATAAGCGGTATTATAAATTTGAAAATTACATAAGAGGAGTCTACTATGAATATCGTAATTGCAGGTGCGGGTAAAGTTGGTGAAGTACTCTGCAGTGACCTGGCCAATGAAAATCATAATATCATTGTCATTGAGATAAGTGAATCTCGCCTAGATGAAGTGATTAATCAATATGACATCAGTGGTATTGCTGGAAACGGGGCAATGTTTGATAATCAACTCGATGCTGGTGTCGATAATTGTGATGTTTTTATTGCCGTAACCAAAAATGATGAAACCAATTTAATTGCTGCCATTACGGCACGGCAATTAGGGGCCCGTTATACCATTGCTCGGGTACGGGATCCCGAATATTCAAAACAAATGACTTTTTTTAGGGAAAGTTTGGGAATCAATTTAATTATTAACCCGGAATTGGAAGCCGCTCATGAAATTGCTCGGATGCTTTTTTTCTCATCAGCCCTGCAGGTTGAATCCTTTAATCGTGGCCGAGTTAATATGATTGAAGTCGTCGTTCAAGCGAATACCGAATTAGTTGGTATTAAGCTCAATGAACATAAAAATCGTTTTGGTCGGGTTGTTATTTGTATTATTATCCGTGGCGACAAGGTCATGATTCCTAATGGCGAGACCTGTCTTAAAGCCGATGATCATGTGATGGTTACTGGCAGCTCAACCGATGTACGAATTTTTAGCCGTCACTGCCAACCGGATCAGAAAAAGATTAATTCAGCTGTCATTATCGGTGGCGGCAAATTAACTGATTATCTTCTGGCCCGTTTAGTAAAAAAAAGGATGTATCTTAAGGTGATTGAAATCGATCCTGAGAATGCTGATCGCCTAGCCATTAAGTATCCCCAAACAGAAATCATTTTTGGCGATGGCACAAAGCAGGCTTTTTTAAAAGAAGAACACCTTACCGATTACGATTCAGTGATTGCTTTAACCGGCGTGGATGAAGAAAATATCCTCATCTCCATTTTTGCTTCACGGATGGGTGTCCCTAAAACGATTACAAAGGTCAATCGGACAGATCTTCTAAAGGTCGTTGACAATGTCGGACTCCAATCCATTGTAACACCAAAACGGGTGATTGCTAACCATATTATTCGTTTTATTCGTTCTAAAGAAAATGCTCAGGGATCTAATATTTCTGCTTTTTATCGCCTTCTTGATGGCCGTGTCGAGGTTTTACAATTTAAAGTCCGTGAGACCTTTATTTCGGCGGATATCCCATTATCTGATTTAACCACTAAACCGGGACTACTGATTGCTTGTATTATTCGAGAAGAAGAAATAATTTATCCCAATGGCAATAATTGTATTTTACCAGATGACGATGTAATTGTTGTAACGACCAAACATAAAGACTTTCAAGATATCCAAGATATTTTTGTAAAACAAAGAGGGCGGCCATGAATCGCAGAATGGTCAGTTATATTATTGGTCGTATTTTGATGATCGCAGCACTGCTAATGAGTCCTTCGCTTCTGATTGCCTTTATTTACAAAGAAGGTTGGCCAGGCTTTTGGCCTTTTCTATTAAGCATGGTCATCACTGGGGCAATTGGATTTTTACTCAGCTATCGAAAGCCCTTAAAAACGGATTTTTTTGCTCGTGAGGGTTTAGTGGTTGTTGCCTTATCGTGGATTGCCCTATCTTTTTTTGGCAGTCTTCCCTTTATCCTAAGTGGTGCAATTATCAGTCCCATCGATGCTTTTTTTGAAACTGCTAGCGGTTTTTCCACGACTGGTGCCAGTATTTTAAGTAATATTGAAGCCCTGCCCCATTCCATTTTATGGTGGCGTAGTTTTACCCATCTTATTGGTGGGATGGGAGTTCTTGTTTTAGCCTTAGCCGTGATGCCAAAAATCGAATCCGGTGATGTCTATATTATGCGAGCTGAAGTCCCTGGCCCAACATTTGGAAAAGTGCGAACAAAACTTCGTAGTTCGGCACGCATTCTTTATCTTATCTACATCATTATGACTGCTATGGTAGTGGTTTTTTTGATTCTCGGTGGAATGCCGGTATTTGATAGCTTTATTCACGCTTTTGGAGCAGCTGGAACCGGTGGTTTTAGTATTCATTCAAACTCAATTGGCTACTATAATAGCACCTATATCGACTATGTATTGGCCATTAGTATGATTCTTTTTGGCATCAACTTCAATTTGTATTATGCCATATTATTTCACCGGGTCGCCAATGTTTTTAAAAACGAAGAATTGCGTTGGTATCTATCATTTATCTTTGGAGCTATTTTGTTAATTTCTATTAATGTCAGCCATTTGTATGATTCAAGCGTTCTTTTGATGCGAGATGTCGTTTTTACGGTCTCATCAATTATTACGACAACCGGTTATTCGACGGCTAACTTTGATCTCTGGCCTGTTTTTTCGCAAGTGATTCTCTTAATGCTGATGTTTTCCGGTGGAATGGCAGGTTCAACTGCCGGTGGCATTAAGATTAGTCGAATTGCTATATATATCAAAACGACAATCCAAGAAATCCGTCGCAATGTTAGCCCTAATCGTCGTTTGCCTATTTTATTAGAAGGAAAGCCGATCAGTCCACTCTTATCAAGTCAAACCAGTTTTTATTTGCTAACCTATATCAGTATGTTTATTTTATTTTTAATGCTGACTTCCCTTTCATCGCCTAATTTTATTACCGCCTTTAGTGCTGTTGTTGCGACCTTTAATAATATTGGTCCAGGTATGGATTTAGTTGGTCCTACTGGAAACTATGCCCACTTTAACGATTTCACAACTTTCATCTTAAGTATTGTTATGATTATGGGACGACTTGAACTTTTTCCAATTCTGGTTCTTTTTTTCCCAAGGACTTGGCGGCGGGGATAAAAGATTAAGGTAGTAATGTTGCGCCTATCGGGCAAAACTTAAAATAACCAACATAAACCCAGCTCCAAAAATACAGATGATATTAAGCAAGTCATGGTTTTTACCAGGAACAATAAACTTTTCAGGCTTTTGGGGATTAATTTGAATCATTAAAGTCTGGCCCAAATGATAGATATTTTTCCCTTGAGAGCTTGGCCCTTCTTTTCGATAAATTTTATTCTTAATCTGGTATTCAATAATCGGAATATAAAGGGTGTAGACTTGTTTCCCCGTTCGGACAATTCTATTTTTATGGGCGACGACCACAGCCTTACAGGCTTCTCCCCTCGTTTTTATTTGCTGATAAGACCTAGCCAGAACTAAAGATATAAAAATTAAAATCAAACCACCATATCTTAAAAAAAGAATAGTCATTTTGGGCCTCCTTAGTTAAATTTATTGAGCAAAAATGTCAAACTTCGCTTGTTATTATTAATAGTCTATCAATCTTTACTTAGTACTAACATAAAAACCGCCATTTCAATCAGAAGATTCCTCTCTGATTAGAAATAGCGGTTTTTTAGTATTTTATAGTTTTATTTTCTTGGTAAAACGGTCAATTGCCATTTCGGTATTTTCACGGCTTCCAAAGGCCGTTAACCTAAAGTAGCCTTCACCACTTGGTCCAAAACCAGCTCCTGGTGTACCAACAATACCAGCCTCAGCAAGAAGTTTATCAAAGAAAGACCAAGAATCTAAAGTTTCTGGCGTTTTAAGCCAGATATAGGGAGCATTGACTCCACCAAAGACTTCAATTCCCGTAGCGGCAACCCCTTCACGAATTAACCGGGCATTTTCCATATAATAGGCAATTAATGTCTTAATTTGTTCTTGTCCTGCTTGTGAATAAACAGCTTCAGCACCTTTTTGAATAATATAAGGCGTTCCATTAAATTTTGTACTTTGGCGGCGACTCCAAAGATCATTAATTGAAATTAAGTCGCCCGACTGACTTTGGCCCATTAGTTCTTTTGGGACAACGGTATAGGAGCAACGAGTCCCCGTAAATCCGGCATTTTTTGAAAAGCTTCTAAATTCGATCGCTACTTCTTTCGCTCCGTCAATTTCATAAATGCTGTGGGCAACATCATCTTCTTGGATATAGGCTTCATAGGCAGCATCATATAGTATAATGGCTTTATTTTCTTTGGCATAATCAATCCACTTTTTCAGTTCTTTTTTGTTAATGGTTGTACCAGTTGGATTATTGGGAAAGCAAAGATAAATTAAATCTACTTTTTCACCGGGAAGTTCTGGAACAAACTTATTCTCAGCGGTACAAGGCATATAAACCAGATCAGACCACCTACCATCATCGCCATAACTTCCACTTCGACCAGCCATTACATTGCTATCAATGTAGACAGGATAAACCGGATCCGTGACGGCAACCTTATTATTCAGACCAAAAATTTCTTGGATATTAGCAGTATCACTTTTTGCCCCATCACTGATAAAGACTTCATTTTGTGAAAATTCAATACCCCGACTTTGATAATCACATTCAATAATTTTCTCCAGTAAAAAACTATAGCCTTGGTCTGGCCCATAACCCTTAAAGGTTTTGGCATCTGCCATTTCATCAACGGCTAAATGAAGGCTTTTGATAACTGCTTGGGGAAGCGGTTTAGTTACATCCCCAATCCCCAAACGAATAATATCAGTATGAGGATTTTTTTTCTTATAGGTCTCGACGCGTTTTGCGATTTCCGAAAAAAGATAAGACCCCGGTAATTTTAAATAATTTTCATTAATATGTGCCATTTTATTTCCTTTCACTTTCTTTATTTGTCCACTTTGAAAAATCGAGGGTTGCAAAATAATCCTCTGGTCTTTCCGCTCGTCTAATTAGCTGACTAGTCCCATCTGCTTTTAAAAGCACTTCCGCTGATCGTAATTTCCCATTGTAGTTATAACCCATTGCAAAGCCGTGGGCTCCAGTATCATGAATAACCAATAAATCACCAATCTCAACTTCAGGAAGCTTTCGATCGATGGCAAATTTATCATTATTTTCACATAAACCGCCGGTTACATCATAGGTATGATCAAAAGGACCCTCTTCTTTTCCCATCACTGAGATATGATGATAGGCCCCATACATGGCCGGTCGCATCAAATCAGCAGCACAGGCATCAAGGCCAACATAATGTTTATGGGTATCCTTTTTATGAAGAACCCGTGAAACGAGGTGTCCAAAGGGGCCAAGAACGAACCGACCTAATTCGGTGTAAATATCAACATCGCCCATTCCTGCCGGAACAAGGATTTCTTCAAAGGCTTTTTGCACACCAAGTCCCACTTCTTCTATGTTTGTCGCTTTTTCTTCTGGTAAATAGGGAATTCCCACCCCACCTGAAAGATTAATAAAGCTTATCTGGGCACCAGTTTCTTCTTTTAATTCCACTGCCGTATCAAAAAGTATTCGTGCTAAGGCTGGATAATATTCATTGGCAATGGTATTACTGGCTAAAAAAGCATGAATGCCAAAGTATTTAACACCTTTTTTCATCAAGATTTTAAAAGCTTCTGTCATTTGCTCCCGGGTTAAACCATACTTGGCTTCTTGTGGTTTATCCATAATGGTATTATTAATGGTGAAATTTCCACCGGGATTAAAACGTAAACTAATCGTTTGAGGTAAACCTGCCACCTCTTCAAGATAATCGATATGACTAATATCGTCTAAGGTAATCAGTGCATTTAATTGTCTGGCTAGGATAAAGTCTTCTTTAGGGGTAACGTTTGAGGTAAACATAATATCTGAACCTGAAAAACCAAGTCGGTCAGCCATCATTAATTCAGTAAGTGATGAACAATCGACCCCACAGCCCTCTTCTTTTAGAATTTCTAGAATGTAGGGGTTAGGTGTGGCCTTTACGGCAAAATATTGTTTGTAATTTTTATTCCAGCTAAAGGATTTTATTAATTTTCGAACATTTTTCCGAATTCCATCTTCATCATAAAGATGAAAGGGGGTAGGGTATTTCTTTATGATTTCTTCTAATTGGTCCCTGTTAATAAATGGTTTTTTCATAAATTATTCCTTTCTTAATTCGATAAGTTTTATTTCATTTTTCATCGCATCTTTAAATAAATCGATCAAATTCTTTTTCTTTGAATAAAGACAAGTCGAGTCTTCCCCATCCTCTAGGTCTCCGGTTAAGACATTTTTAGAATCAACAATTAAACGGATCTGTTTTAAAACTTCTTCACTATGGTAGTGGATCGCTCCTTGGGGAACCGATTTTTTATTTGTGATAATGACCATTTTAATCTCTCGCTTAATAGCCTTTTTGATATCCGGCAAGATCAACTCTAGAATTGAATCCGATACCGAGACATAAACACGCTCTCTTGATTCACCAATCATGTTTTTTAATTTATTTAAAATATTTTCTTTTCCCCTAATGGTAATATAGCCTTCCACCATCTCTTTTTTTAATGGAAGATTCGTTAATAGTTTTTTCTTAGCCCTTTGTAGTTTTTTGATCTTATTGTTGCAAAATTCATTAAGGGCCACTGGTGTGTAACGAATCGTCCCTTCTTCAAGAACATAGGCCCCACCTTTTTCAACGAGTGATGCAAGGGAAGAATAGGCATTAGATCTGGCAATTCCAGTTTTTTTTGCAACCTCGTATCCATTTAAAGGGCCCTCTGTTAAAAGGGATAAATAAATAATCGATTCGTGCCTTGTTAAGTTAAATTGCAAAAGTTCTTCAATAATTTCCATGCTTACCCTTTTGTTATTTAATAGTGTTTCTATTTAGAACTACTTTATCTTAAGTCGCTTTATTTGTCAAGTCATTCTATAAAAAAATCAGGTCATTGTATTTAAATGACCTGATTTTTAACTCTTTATTTCTTCTCAATTTCAGTGACACAGTTGCTTTTTATCCGTTCAACTAAAAATTGGAGGGCATCAATGACATGGGGCCTGATATCTCCACCGATTAAGACAAACATAATATCATCGCCAACTTCTAAGTCCCCTTCATTGAGCCAGGTGCGAACATGAACGATGCCCGGCATTTTTTTTGTTTCGTCAATAGCCTTAGCAACTTTTACTGAATTATAGGAAAAAAACATGCCCTTAACCTGGGAACCATCATCGATTCCTTGTCTAACTTTCTTCTTGGGGCTTTGGCGGACAACGCCATTATGAACTAGGTACATGCCTTCTTCTAAAGAGCTTAAATCTTTTTTTGCTTCCCTCAACCATTCATCAATGGATGGTAGTTTTTTTTTCTCCTTTATCATCAATAACTCCTTATGGATTAAATTTATAAGCTTAACTTTTTCAATTTTTTTTTTATTTTTCCAAAGATTTCTAAAGCCCGCTTGACATCCTCTAACATACCATTTTGACCAATTGTAATTATTTCATCAAAGCGTAGGTTTTTATCCGGATATTTCTGTAAATAATTTTTAATCGCTTGGCCACCAGCCAAAGACATATAGGTAAAATAATTGATCTTTGAAATCCCAGCGTCAATGGCTTTTTTAAAATCATCATTACTCACACCTGAGCCGCCATGCATTACCAAAGGAATATCAACTAAACGATGAATTTCTTTAATACGGTCAAAATCAAGGCAAGGTTTGGCATCGTAAATGCCATGGGCTGTCCCAAAGGCAATTGCTAGTGCATCTACACCAGTCTTCTTGACAAAATCGACAGCAACCAGAGGATCAGTATAGCATTCCTCTGGCCTAAGGCCAGCTTCTTTGGGGTCTTCCTCTCCTCCCCCCTCTGGTCTAAGGATACGCCCGAGTTCTGCCTCAACCGATAAGCCCAAATAATGGGCAACACGAACAATTTCTTTTGTGTTTGAGAGATTTTCCTCGTAAGGCAGTTTAGACCCATCATACATCACCGAACTAAAGCCCATCTTCATTGCTCGAAGAAGATAACCCATGTCCTCACCATGATCAAGATGAACACAAACCGGAACCTTTGCTTTTTCGGCCATCTGAATCATAATTGGACCAATAATATTAAGAGGAATAATATCCTCATGAATTTGCGCATGCATGATAATCACAGGATGATTTAAGGCTTCTGCAGCTCCAATTACCGCTTGAATACTTTCAAGATTAGGGGTATTAAAAGCACCTATCCCAAATCCCTTGGCATTGACTTCTTTTAAAATTTCACTTAGGTTAACCCGCATAAGAATCCTCCTTTATACTACGACATGCCTTTACATCAACACCTGTATTACAGATGTTTTTAATAAGCACCTCTCCCATTTGACAAGGCTTATTAATTTCGCTTTCTCTAATTTCTTTCATCGCAGCCATGATATTTTTTTTGGGGATTGGCTCAGATGTTTTAACTGGTAAGAGCGATGAAAGGCCATTAATTTTTACCCTGATCGTCGTGGTTAAGGTTCGTTCTGGCGTTGTTATTTCTTTTTCGGCAAAAGTAACGCCTCGTTTACACGTATTTCCTTCAACATTTAAAAGCTTATCTCCTTGTACCTTAACCTTTAGTTCACATTCTGAAGGACAGGTGGTACAACAAAGATTTAAAATTTTTACTTCATCCTTATTCATTTTCTAGCTCCTCAACAGATAAAAAAATTTCCTTAGAAAGATCTTTTAAGGCATCACTCTTGATTTTTATAACTTCCATGACACTGGGTTTAAAGGTTTTTATCTTGCCTTGCTGAATAATTGTATCACCTGATTTTACCATAAGTTGCCCTTTTTTTAGTGGTTTTTTTACCCGAAAGCGAATTATTTTATCACCAGTTTCTACTTGCTCTAATTGCGAAGGAACAGTATAGGTGATATTTTTTCCAGCTTTTAAAAAAATATGATCCTTAGTAAGTCTCTTATCACTTAAGGCATAAGCAGCCGCATTAACCCCCGCCACTTCGGATTCAAGACTGACATTATCAACAAGATCATGGACGTGAAGGACGTTTCCACAGGCAAAAATACCCGGAGTTGTCGTTTCTAGTTTTTCGTTAACTATCGGGCCATTGGTAACAGGGTTAAGGGTGACTTCTGCTTTCTGTGACAATTCATTTTCAGGAATAAGGCCAATTGATAAAAGAAGGGTATCACAGGGGATGATTTCTTTTGTTGCTTCAATTGGCTCAAAATTATTATCAACCTTAGCAACTTCAACCGCCTCTAGATAAGGATGACCAATGATATTGGTAACCGTCGTCGATAAATGAAGGGGAATATCAAAATCATCCAGACAGTTTTTAATGTTTCGGTAAAGACCATTGGCATAGGGCATCAGTTCATATACACCCAAAACCTTCATTCCTTCTAAACTTAATCGTCTTGCCATAATAAGTCCAATATCCCCAGAACCTAAAATAACCACTCGTTCACCGGGTTTAGCATTTTCGATATTTACATACCGTTGGGCAAGGCCTGCTGTTAGCACGCCTGATGGTCGAGAACCCGGTATTTTAATCGCCCCTCTGGTTCGTTCTCGACAGCCCATTGAAAGAACAACAGCACCGGCATTAAGGCTAAGTATTCCTTCTTGATTAATCGCTGTGATATGGCGTTCTTTAGATAAATCAGTAACCATGGTATTTAAATAAACATCGATGTTATTTTCTTTTACCATATTAATCAATAACTCGGCATATTCAGGTCCGGTTAATTCTTCTTTAAAATACTGAAGACCAAAACCGGAATGGATACATTGATTAAGAATCCCACCTAGTTCTTCATTTCGTTCAATAATAGCAACCGATCCACCTTTTTCTTTGGCTTTGAGAGCTGCTGACATGCCAGCAGGGCCACCACCAACAATAATGACATCATAGCTTAATTTCTTCATTCGCTCCCTCCTTTTACAAGACCCTTTAATAGTGTTGATCCTCGGTCTTCCAAGCAAATGTCCTCAGCTTTTAGATTAAGTTCTCTTGCTAAAATAGCAATTAGCTTATACTGACAAAAGCCACTTTGGCACCGTCCCATACCCGCCCGAGTTCGGCGTTTAATGGCATCTAGGGTTGTCGCCGGAATTGGTCCATGGATGGCATTGATGATTTCACCTTCAGTAATCGTTTCACAACGACAAACAATTTGTCCATAGCTAGGATTATTTTGGATAAGTGCATCTTGTTCATCTAGGGACAAGTCATTAAAAACAATCTTTTTCTTTCGATAGGGATTATAGTCAGGATTTTTTTTGATATTAAGTCCGGCGTTATCAAGAAGGTCTCTTACATATTTGGCAATGGCTGGAGCTGAAGCAATCCCCGGAGATTGAATACCGGCCACATGAATAAATCCTTTAACGGTCTTCGCTTCAGCAATATAAAAATCGTTATTATTATCAAGAACAACTGGCCGCAAACCGGCAAAGGTTCTGATCACTTTTTTAGGATCTAAATCAGGTAGGGTCCGATGAATACCCACAATCAACTCATCAATGCCACTTTGGTAATTACAAACGGCATCCTTATCATCACGGATTGTCGCTGTCGAACCAACAATGGTATTGCCATGAACGGTTGGAATACAAGCAATTCCCTTACTTTCTGGCCCAGGACAAGGAAACATCACGGTCTGGGGCTTATCCTTCATGTCCTTATCAAAGACTAAAAGATCGCCATGTCGTGGTTTCATTTTATATTCTTCAATCCCAGCTAATTTAGCCACATCAGCAGCATGATTTCCTGCTGCATTAATAAGATAATCACACATATATTGCTGGGCTGAGCTTGTCACTAAAAAACCTTTTTTCAAGGGATCAATGGCGTTTACCCTTTGATTGGTTAGGATATCGACCCCATTTTCTTTTGCGTTTTCAGCAAAAGCTAAAGCGACTTCAAAAGGATCGACCACTGTAGCCGTTGGTGCATAAAGAGCGTGGGTCGCTTTACTTGAAAGCTTGGGTTCACGATTTTTCATTTGTTTTTGATTGATAATGGCTAAGCCATCGACCTTATTCTTAATCCCATAGTCAAGCTTTTGTTTAAGAACGGCATGGTCTTTTTTATCAAAGCCGATCACAAAGATACCGGGATTAATCATTCCAAAATTTAATTCTTTAGCTAGACGTGGATAGGCATTAGCCCCTGAAACATTAATTTTTGCTTTTAAACTACCAGGTGTCGGATCATAGCCGGGATGAACCACACCACCGTTTCCTTTTGTTGTAGCAATTCCAATATCTGTTCCTCTTTCTAAGAGGGCAATGTTTAATTTATATTTGGCTAATTCATGGGCAATGGCAGTACCGGTAATACCACCTCCAATGATAATAATATCGTAGTGGGTCATGGATACTCCTTTCTTTTAAAAACTAGCGCATTAACATGCCGCCACTAGCATCAATGGTGGTTCCGGTTAAATATGATGCCGGTTCTGAGGCCATAAAGACGACGATATTAGCAATATCGTCAGGCTTTGCAATACGACCAATGGGTAAGCGGCTTTCATAATAGCCTGGTTTATTTTTAATTTCATTGCGAATCATATCCGTTTCCACCACCCCTAAGGCAATGCCATTAACAGTAATGCCCTTTGCTGAAAGCTCCCTTGCCATCGAAATCGTCAAGGCCACCATGCCAGCCTTACTCGCAGCATAATGGGCATGACCAGTAGTGGATCCATTAAAAGCTGCCTGAGAGTTAATATTGATAATTTTTCCAGACCGTTTTTTTGCTAAATTAACTTTTGCAAAATATTGGGAAGTTAAAAAAGGTGCTCTTAGATTGACATCCATGGTTTCTTCCCAATCTTCCAATGGGATATCTTCAATAAATCCGGTCAGCCAAATGCCAGCATTATTGATAAGGATATCCAAGTCGCCCAAAAGCATCTCGGCCTCTGCCATCATCTTTAGAACGGCTTCTTTATTTTCCATCGAAGCAGCAAGTGGAAAAACTTTTACCCCAAATTTTTCGACTTCTTCAACAACGGCATATAAGTCTTTTGACAGGCTTCGACCAGTTATCACAAGGTTAACACCCTCTTTTGCCAGTCCGATAGCGATCGCCCGCCCCACGCCTCTGGAGGCTCCGGTGATAATGGCGTTTTTTTCTCTTAGTTTTAAATCCATTCTTTCCTCTTTCTTAGTTTGTACTCATTTGTAGAATAAGGACGCTAGCTAGCGTCCCTATTGCCACTATCGAATTTAGTATTCATCCCAAATGCCATCAAGTGCATTGATCACTTTAATATAGCGGGCATATTTCTTTTCGTATAAATCAAATTTATCCGGATTTGGTTGAGCCGTAAAGGCTATTTTAACCATGGCATCGGATACATCCTTAAAATCATCAAAAGCCTTGGCACCAATACCAGCACAAATAGCCGCACCAAGAGCTCCCAATTCCTTGCAGTTTGTCACTTCAATCGGAAGCTTTAAAATATCCACAAACATTTGTACCCAAACGGGTGATTTTGCTACCCCACCAGCTATCCGAATGCTTTTAGGTGCGTCTCGATATTTTAATAGTTTTTCGATATGATATTTATGACTAAATACAATCCCTTCATAGACCGCTCTTAGCATATTGTCTCTGTTGTGGTAGCTATTGAGTCCTATAAAACAAGCCTTGGCATTAATATTTACATTACTGGCATAAAGGAAGGGTAAAAAAACGACACCACAATCCTCGTCCGAGGTACAACGAACACAATTATTGGAATAATCATAAACATCTTGGTTCTTCAAATCCACATCCCGAAGAATTTCCGTTAAAAACCATTCAAGGTTACTAGCAGAAGTCGGACTACCTTCTAAAATCATCCAATAGCCGGGGATCGTGTAAATAGAGGTCATAAACAAATCTTTATCGACAACCGGTTCCTTACTAATGTATTCGTTAATACTCCACGTCCCAGCAACGACACACATCTTTTCTTCATCGGTAATGCCAACCGCCATAGCCGATGCATGGATATCCATACAGCCCCCAGCAACGGGTGTGCCTTCTTTAAGTCCCGTTAACTCAGCAACTTCCTTAGTGATGTAACCACAAACTTCGCCCGAATATTTTAGTGGTGGTAATTTATCATAAATACTTTCTAAGCCCATATCTGCTAAAAGATCTTTATCATATTTGACATCTCGAACATTCATTAAACTTGATCCCGACATATCAGCAATCTCACCATAGGCTTGACCGGTTAAGCGGAAACGGACATAATCCTTACACATAAAGATCCACTTTGTTTCATCAAGCACTTCAGGCTTGTAATCCATAAACCATCTTAACAAGGTCGTGGGTTGACCTGCCCAAACACTTTGCATCGTTTTGGGTAGGATTTTTTCAAAAGTCCCATCCTTTAACCACTCCACCACATATTCTTTTCCACGAACATCGGTTGAAATCATCCCATTATAAGCTTGGCTACCATCTTCTTTAACTAAATACAAACCGTTCCCATGGCCGGTAGCAGCCAGTCCAATAATCTCTTCACCTTGAATATTTGCCTTTTCAATCACGCCCTTAATGGCTTTTACATTAGCCTGCCACATTTCTTCAATGTTTCGCTCGGTAAAACCAGGCTTTGGTTGATACATGGCTGTTTTAGAACTCGAGATTGCAATCTCATTTCCCTTTAAATCATAAAGTGCTGCTTTAATCATTGTCCCACCATTATCAAGCCCTAATAAATACTTTCCCATTTTAAACCTCCCCATTTTTATGGTTTTTGCAGTTTCTTAAACTTATAAAAAAAAGTCCTGCTTAATAAATGCGACTAGTTACATCACATTCATTAAGCAAGACTCACACGATAACCATCTAGCCTTTACTATTTTGTTTTACCACAAAGACTTATCACTGGCTGTTAAACCCATAAAACCAGTGTTTTTTATTTCTTCTACCATTTCATGATCTCGGACAAAACCACCTGCCAATAAGGGTATTTTTGCCACTTCTTTTAATCGATCAGCCAAATTGATAGCGATAAGGGCCGGTAATAATTCAACGGCATCAATTTTTGATGACTCAATAATTTTCATGGCCGTATCAAACGACCTTGAATCAGGAAGAAAAAACCGTTGGATGGTAAAAAGCCCCGATTGTTTTGCCATTCCAAGCTTACTACTATCTGTTGACATCACACCATCAACATGGTAATAATTTTTTAACAGTTTCATTCCTACATGGTCTTTACCAAAACCACCTAAAAGTTCTAAATTGATCAAGGCTTTTTTTCTTGATTGTGAACTAATCTTACTAAATCTAGTAAATTAGCAATATGGGCTTCAGACAATAAAATTATCTGCACATCAGAGTTTAAGGCAACTTTTAAATCATTTAATCTTCGGATAGAAGGGATAACCTGAAATTCATTAAAATTTATAGAGTTCATTTTTCACTCCTAATTGATATAATACTATCATAGAATAGAAGAAAAAGTCAAAAAATTTAATTTACTGTGAGGAGATGATTAATAAATTGTTGGGCTGTACGACCAGAAATCCCTCCGTGTTGAAGCTCCCACTGACTCGCCTGAAGAAAAAGCTGGGCTTCATCAAGTTCAATTTTCTCTTTTTTGGCAAGTTCTCTAACAATATTAAAAAACTCCTTTTGACTCGGTCGCTCATAAAAAATGGTCAACCCAAAACGATTAACCAATGATAACTTTTCTTGCATGGTATCTGATCGGTGGATATCCTGATCTTTTTCTATATCAGTGCGATCCTTCCACGTTTCTCTGATTAAGTGTCGCCGGTTGGACGTTGCATAGATTAAAATATTTTCTGGTTTTGTTTCGACCCCTCCCTCGATAACGGCCTTTAAAAACTTATATTCAATTTCAAATTCTTCAAAGGATAAGTCGTCCATAAAAATAATAAAGCGATAATTGCGGTTTTTAACTTGAGCAATAATAGTAGATAAGTCACGAAACTGATGTTTATAAATTTCAATCATCCGCAAGCCATCACCATAAAAAGCATTGACAATCGCCTTAACACTGGTTGATTTTCCTGTCCCACTATCCCCAAAAAGAAGGACATTATTGGCTTTCCGCCCTTCAACAAAGGCCTTGGTATTTTGGATTAATTTTTGCTTCTGATGATCATAACCTACTAAATCAGAAAGCATGACCTTATCCATATTGTTAATGGGCTGAAAATCGATAGCCTGTTTTTTCTCCGATTGGATTATCCGAAAGGCTTTGTTTAAACCAAACATGCCAACCCCATACTGTTGATAAAAACCAGTGATTTCGTCAAAAAAAGCATCTTCATCCCTTGCTTTTTCCAATTTTTCACACAAGAAGGCCACTTTTTCACTAACATTTTGATTATAAGTAAAATCGGGTTTTTCAATCGCTTGATAATGTGAGATATGGCTAAAGACGTTGATCTTCAAGGCTCTTTCGAGTTGACAAAAATCAAAAGCAAATAAAGCATGGAAGATTTTAAAATCATTTTTTGAAAAAAAAATGATACTTCCCTCTTGTTTTCCCACCATCTCACTGCTTAAGCTAAAGGGGTTTTCATTTGTGATTAAAAAAAGTGTTAAATAAGAGTGCCAAAGGTTTCCATCAAAACCATAATTTATCGAAATTTCCAGCAAGTGCTTGATCTGGCAATAAGCCAAGGCAACGAGTTTTTCCTTTGACTCTTCCCCCTTATGAAAGGATTCAAAAAGTTTATTCATTCCGTCGAGTAAGCTTCTTGGTTTTTGGGGCGTATATAAAATTAAGTGTGAAATAAGCTGATTCATCCTTCTCCATCCTTTAGTAGCATCCTATAATGATATTTCCATTCCTGCTTGATCGCTAGTGCCTTCAAATAAGACTTGGCCATCAGAATCAGTTAAGCGTAAATAGACATCGGCTCGAATGCTTTCAATAATTTCTCGATCCATCAAGCCTTCTACCGGAGCTCGTAGTCTTCCGCCACCGTCCATTTTAGCCTTGAATTCAAGCCTCGCCTTTGAATTTTTAAGTGTCGCTGAACAATAGCCTTTATCTACAACTACCTCCCATTGGCTTAATTTTGAGCGATTATAGGTCGCAAAACGATGAGTTAAGCCATTAAAATCAGTGAAGTAGGCAAAAAATCCAGTAAAATGACTGCCTAAAAAGGGAATTTTAGCTCTTGAAAAAACAAAGCAAGCATTATCAGCATTAAAATGACCAGCCTGTATCCAAATATACGTTTCCGGAAAGGAACGCCCATAATCTTTCTCAATATAGCCTATACCATCGTCAAAATCAAGAACTTCCCCATCCAATTCAATTTTACCCGTGATTTTATGGGAAAGATGGATAATCGCATGGTAGCATTCCATAAAGGGGATATGGGTAAAGGGACCCATAATGCCGGGATTTTTTTTGCCCGATGGAAATAATCGGATATCAGAAAAATCTAATTGCCCTCGTATTTGTCCGGACTCAGCCGAAATATTAACCTTTAAGCCCTTAGAATTAAAGATATTTTCCCCAATTTTAGCTTCAAATTTATCTCTTTTAGCCTGAAAAGCCGAATAAGGAAAAGAATGATACCAGGTTTTTCCAGATGCCGCATTGATAACTTGAACAAAGCTATGTTTATTCCCCTTACGGTCAATTGCCATCCCGGGAATAAAAGCGATTGCGTGTTTACGATCAGCACTAATACATTTAAAATACCAACCTTCAAAATATCGCCGTCTTTTTTTAGTCCCCAGAAAAAAAGCTTCCTTAATCATTGTCTTTCCCTTCTTTATTTCCCCTTATCCCACTTTTTAAATCAAGTATTAATCAAGTTGCTTTAACACATCTTCAATATTAGGCAAGGTTTTTATTTCATATTTCTTAAGCCAAATTACTTTTCTTTCTTCATTAATAAGAATATTGATTCGTTTAGAAGCACCATGTTCGCCACTAAAAATACCATAGGCTTTTGCAATCTTCCCTAATGGATTAAAATCAGAAAGCACTTTCAAATTTTTTAAACTTATTGCTTTTGCCCAAACAGCTTTACTGGGAACAGGATCGACACTAAGTCCAAGTGGCAGACAATTTTTATTAGCAAAACGCTCCATTTCACGCTCTAACGACCGCATCTGATCAGTACAAACCGACGTAAAGGCTAAAGGATGCCAAGATAATAGTACTTTCTTTCCACTTAAGTCGCTTAAAGTCACAATTTCCTGATTTTGATCAGGGAGTTTAAAATCTGGTGCTTTTTCACCAATACGTATTAGATCATTCATTTTTATATCCATTCCTTTCGCTTCGCTCAAGGCACAAAACGTAATGAAAA
>CAZJGM010000016.1:0-26223 GCA_964545675.1 uncultured Lachnospiraceae bacterium
AATTTTTGCATGAAACAGACAGAAAATAATTGCCCACAAACACTTGACACTGACTATTAAGGGGAGAATTTTGAAATTTTCCTAAAAGATATGATATCATATTAAGAATAATTGCAGTAGCGAAATCTTTAGGCTAGAGGGGGAAAAGAGAAAAAAAATAGACTTTTAAAAGCTGATGACGTATAATAATGATGAATTTTTATGGTATTTAACAAGTTAAAGAAATTAGGTGAATAATGAAAGTATTATTAACAGGCTCAAATGGGCAATTAGGTAGGGAGCTTAGCCGTCAATTAAAGGAAAAAGGGATTATTTTTGTAGGCTATGATATACCGGCGTTTGATATAAGCAATAAAGAGCAAATGGAAGCGATCATTGACAAGGAGAAGCCGACGATAATTATTAATTGTGGGGCCTTAACCAATGTCGATGCCTGTGAAACAAAGCGTGACTTAGCCATGGCAATTAATG
This sequence comes from uncultured Lachnospiraceae bacterium, assembly GCA_964545675.1. Classification (GTDB taxonomy): domain Bacteria; phylum Bacillota; class Clostridia; order Eubacteriales; family Eubacteriaceae; genus Acetobacterium. The sequence continues at coordinate 472 of CAZJGM010000016.1, forward strand.
CCGAGGGGCCAAAGTTTTTGGCCGAAATTGCTGCTAGGCGCGATCTAACCATGGTCCAAGTTTCGACGGATTATGTCTTTGATGGCCAAGGTATCTGTGAGGATGGGAAAGTAAGGCCTTATCGAGAGAGTGATTTACCCAATCCCCAAACCGTCTATGGTGAATCAAAGTTAGGTGGCGAAAAAGCCGTGATTGAGCGGGTTCCTAAGCATTTTATTGTCCGAACAGCCTGGCTTTATGGGGATGGCCATAATTTTGTCAAAACGATGCTTGATCTGGCGACAAAACATGACAAATTAACGGTGGTTGACGATCAAGTCGGCTCTCCGACGAGTACCGTCGATTTAGCCAAGGCCATTATCGCCTTAATTGATACCGATGCTTATGGGATTTATCATGGGACCTGTGAGGGCCAATGCTCTTGGTATGACTTCGCTAAAGAAATCTTTCGTCTAGCGGGGGTCGATATCTTAGTCGAACCAGTGACCTCCCAAGAATTTGTCCGTCCGGCCAAGCGACCAGCCTACTCGGTCCTAGACAATAAGGCACTCAATGACTTAGGCTTAAATAGCTTTCGCCATTGGCAAGAAGCCTTAAAAGACTATCTGGCATTAATTAAATAAGGAAAAGAGGTTCTATATGAAAGGAATTATTTTAGCAGGTGGATCGGGAACCAGGCTTTATCCGATTACTCGAGCCATTTCAAAACAGTTGTTACCAATTTTTGACAAACCAATGATTTACTATCCCCTAGCGACCTTAATGCTAGCCGGGATTAAAGAAATACTGATTATCTCAACCCCCCTTGATTTACCGATGTTTGAACGTTTACTGGGATCGGGCCAAGAATTGGGCCTATCCTTTACCTATGCCGTTCAAGCAGAACCCAATGGTTTGGCCGAAGCCTTTATTATTGGCGAAGACTTTATTGGCGATGACAAGGTGGCCTTAGTCCTTGGTGATAATATTTTTTACGGCCATGGCTTTACCGGAACCATTCGAGCGGCTGCAGCCCTTGATGAAGGGGCGGTTATCTTTGGTTACCCGGTGACCGATCCAAGTCGTTATGGAGTGGTGGAGTTTGCCCCTGATGGCAAGGTCATTTCGATCGAAGAAAAACCTGAAAAGCCAAAATCTCATTTTGCCGTGCCGGGCTTATATTTTTATGATAATAAGGTGGTTGAGATTGCCAAAAATATTAAGCCATCGGACCGGGGGGAACTAGAAATTACAACCGTTAATGAAAGGTATTTAAAAGAGGGCAATTTAAAGGTTGAACTCTTTGGACGAGGCATGGCCTGGCTAGACACTGGAACCCACGATAGCTTGATTGAAGCCTCGAATTTTGTCGAAACGATTCAAAAAAGACAGGGCATGTATGTGGCCTGTATTGAAGAAATTGCTTATCGCCGTAATTTTATCAGTAAGGACCAACTCTTAAGCTTGGCCGAACCCTTAAAGAAAACCGATTATGGCAAGTATATGATCCAATGTGCCGAAGAAATTGAGGTGTAAGAATGGCCAGTATTAAGGTGAAAAAAACGAATATTAAGGATCTCGTGGTCATTGAGCCGTCGGTTTTTGGTGATGCGCGGGGTTATTTTATGGAAAGCTATAATAAGGAAGAGTTTCATAAGGCCGGACTTAAGATGGATTTTGTTCAAGACAATGAGTCAAAATCAGGAAAAGGGGTCTTACGGGGCCTTCATTTTCAGACTAAATTTTCCCAAGGGAAATTGGTCCGAGTGACCCAAGGTCAAGTCTATGATGTGGCGGTTGACCTTCGCGAGGGTTCAGAAACGTACGGCCAATGGGCCGGAGTTCTCTTAACAGAAGAGAATAAATTGATGTTTTATGTACCTGAAGGCTTTGCCCATGGATTTTTAGTGGTCTCTGACCAGGCCATCTTTAATTATAAATGCACCAACCTTTACGCCCCCCAATATGACGGTGGCATTCGCTGGAATGATCCGGACATTGGTGTAAAGTGGCCCTTAGACTTAGTCGACCAACCCTTGCTTTCGGAAAAAGACAAGCAACTGCCATTTTTAAAGGATATTAAAGAACAATTAAGATTTGAATAGGAGAAATTGATAATGAAAACAGTATTAGTAACTGGTGGTGCCGGTTTTATCGGATCAAACTTTATTGCCTATATGCTTGAAAAACATCCGACTTTAAAAATTGTTAACTTAGATGCCCTTACCTATGCAGGGAATTTGGAAAATTTAAAGGAAATCGAAAATAATTCTCATTATACCTTTGAAAAAGGGGATATAGCCGATCGTCCTTTTGTTGAAAAACTGTTTGAACGCTATGATTTTGACATAGTCGTTAATTTTGCTGCCGAATCTCATGTCGATCGTAGTATTGAAGATCCGGAAATTTTTATAAAAACCAATGTGATGGGAACCCTGGTTCTTCTTGATGCGGCTAAAAAGGCGTGGATGATCGGCAAGGATGACTTTGGTTATCCCCTTTACCGTGAAGGCGTCCGTTTTCACCAAGTATCGACCGATGAAGTTTACGGAGAACTAGGGAAAACTGGTTTATTTACCGAAAACTCCGCTCTCGCACCCAATAGCCCCTATTCGGCATCAAAGACCAGTGCCGATTTAATCGTTCGGGCTTATAATGTTACCTTTAAATTACCAACGACCATTAGTCGGTGCTCCAATAATTACGGGCCTTATCATTTCCCGGAAAAGTTAATTCCGCTAATGATTTCCAATGTGGTAGCCCTTAAAAGTCTGCCAGTTTATGGCGATGGCATGCAAATTAGAGATTGGCTACAAGTGGTTGACCATTGTTCAGCAATTGATGCTATTTTACAAAAAGGACAGCCAGGCCAAGTTTACAATATTGGTGGAAACAACGAAAAGGCCAATATTGAAATTGTCCATTTAATTATTGAGAAAGTCCGGCAGAAATTAAAGTCTGGAAACTTCCCCATTGATAATGATGGGTCAGAGATCAGTGATGATTTGATCGTCTATGTGGAAGACCGTTTAGGCCATGATCGCCGTTACGCCATCGACAATACAAAGATTAGCAGCGAATTAGGGTGGGCACCTTCTTATACCTTTGAAGAGGGGATTGATGAGACCATCGATTGGTATTTAAACCATCAAGATTGGCTTGAGCAGGTTAAGTCTGGCGATTATCAGGCTTATTATAATGACATGTATTCAAAAAAATAGCTAGGTGAGGTGTTGTCTTGAATATTTTTGTAGAATTGTTGGATTATGTCAAAGACCTTTTCAGCAATCAGAAATTGATTCGAAAACTGGCTGTTAATGACTTTAAAGCCCGCTATGCAGGGTCCTTTTTAGGGGTCCTCTGGGCCTTTATTCAGCCAACGGTCACGATACTGGTTTATTGGTTTGTTTTTGAAGTTGGTTTAAAGTCGAGTCCAACGGGAAACATTCCTTTTATTCTCTTTCTATTAACGGGGATCATCGTGTGGTTTTTCTTTTCAGAAGGTTTGGTTAATGGGACCAATTGTTTTAGAGAATACAGTTATCTGGTCAAAAAAATGACATTTAATATCAAAATTCTGCCAACTGTCAAGATCTTATCAGCCTTGTTTACCCACATCTTTTTTATTGTTTTTGCCATGGGAATGATTTTAGTTTATGGTTATGCCATTACCCCTTATTTTATCCAAGTGATTTATTATTTGTTTTGCCTGATTGTCTTTTTGACCGGCCTAACATGGGTAACGGCCTCATTACAGCCATTCTTTACTGATATTTTGCAGTTTGTCAATGTAGCCATGCAGGTTTTATTTTGGGGAACGCCAATTTTATGGGATGTGAATATTTTCCCAGAACGGTTTTTGTGGATCCTTAAATTAAACCCCCTTTATTATGTTGTCCAGGGCTACCGTGAATCCTTTTTCGGCTTGGGCTGGTTTTGGGAGCATCCGGCCATGACCGCTTATTTCTGGGGTTTTTCTTTTATGCTCTTATTGATTGGCATTGGTGTCTATCGAAAATTGCGGCCTCATTTTTCAGATGTCTTATGATCAGAAAGGGAGAATACTATGTCAGAAATTGCAATTAAAATAGAGAATGTGACCAAGGTCTACCGCCTTTACCATAAACCCCTCGATCGGGTTAAAGAGTCAATGAGTTTTTTTAAGAAAAAACAATACCATCGTAAATTTTATGCCTTAAATGATATCAGTTTAAATATTTATAAGGGCGAATCAATTGGGATTATTGGGAAAAATGGCTCGGGAAAATCGACCCTTTTAAAAGTAATTGCCGGGGTCCTAACCCAAACAGAGGGTCAAGCGGTTGTTAATGGCAAGGTTTCCGCCCTTTTGGAATTGGGAACGGGCTTTAACCCGGAATATACGGGGATTGAAAATATTTATGCCAATGGCCTGATTATGGGTTATAGTGAAAGTGAAATGGATGAAAAACTCGATGATATCGTCAATTTTGCAGAAATTGGCCAATATATCCATCAGCCAGTAAAAACTTATTCCAGCGGGATGTTTGCCAGACTGGCCTTTGCTACCGCTATTAATGTCGATCCGGAAATTTTAATCGTCGATGAGGTTTTAGCAGTAGGGGATGCCAAGTTTCAGATTAAATGCATCAATAAGATGGAAGAATTTAAGTCTTCGGGAAAGACGGTTTTATTTGTCTCCCATACTCTTGAGCAGATCAAACGCTTTTGTACAAAATGTGCTTGGATCGACAAGGGGTCTTTAAAAAAGTATGGCGAGGTTTCGGAGATTATCGATGACTACGAAACAGAGATGCTTAAAGAAAGCATGGAACAAAAAGCCTTAGAAGATAAAGAAAACATTCTTGCTAGCATGGAAATTGCAGCTGATTTGGGGAAAATTACCAAAATCACCTGCACGACTAAAGCACTACGAACCTTTGATGATTTTTTTGTCGACATTGAATATGAATTATATGATGATCTATCAAGTGATGCCCTAGTGGGGGTCGCTTTTTACACCATTGATCGCCAATATATTTTTGGACCCAATACCTACCTGGATAAGTTTGAAATTCCTAGTGTTAAGGGGGTCCATCAGGTCCGCTATAAGGTCCCCAAACTGCCCTTGCTCGGCGGCGAATATGAAGTCGACGTGGGTCTTTTTGCCAATAAGAGCATTGTTAATTTAGATTACGAGACCAAGGCCTTTATGATTCAGGTCAAAGCAAATTACTTTACCGAAGGATTAGTTCATTTGGATCATGAATGGGAAATGATAGAATCGCTTGAGAGGAAATAAAAATGCCAGTAAAAAAAGTAAATCAAAAAAATGAAATAAAGTATTTTATCGATAAGATTGTCAAAGATGAAGAATCAAATTGTGCCACCCTTGAGGGTTGGGCCTTTAATACGGAAACGAAAAAACCCGTTGATCTCTATATTCTGGGACAGCCTTCAGCGGGAATTCGTTTTAAACGGGATTTTCGAATCGATGTCAATAACAAATACGGCCTTCATGAAGATGCCAAGGTTGGCTTTATTATTGAATTTGATGAAAAAACGGCTGGAAAAAAACTCCGGCTTAAGTTTAAGGACGATCAGCTGGAGCGGGTAATTCCCGTTAATTTACAAAAAAATTATGATTATTTAAAAAAACCAAATTTGTTTAATATCAAGCGTTTGACCAATACTGGCTTTCGAACCCTTGGTTATTTACGGCGCAATGGCCTAAAAAATACCATTCGTAAGATTAAATTTGAAGTCAAATATAAGAATGAAGAAAATTATGAATTTTGGATAGATATTCATGAGGATTACAATAAGAAAGAAGTCTTAGCAGAGATTGCGGCTTTTAGGCAAAAACCTAAAATTTCTATTGTTGTGCCGGTTTATAATGTTGAGGAGGTCTGGCTTAGACAATGCATCGATTCAGTTTTGGCCCAGACTTATCAAAACTGGGAGCTTTGTATGGCTGATGACTGTTCCACACACGCCCACATTAGACCTCTTTTAGAAGCCTATCAAGCGATGGATGACCGAATCAAGGTGGTTTTCCGACAAGAAAATGGTCATATCTCAAGGGCTAGTAATTCCGCCCTGAAAATTGCGACAGGAGAATTTATTGGCCTTCTTGATCACGACGATACCTTGGCTCCCTTCGCCCTTTACGAAGTCGTTAAAGTCTTAAATGACCATCCCGAGGCGGATTTGATTTATAGTGATGAAGATAAACTCAGTGAGAATAATGTTAGAAGCCAACCCTTCTTTAAAACCGATTGGGCCCCAGATATTTTACTAGCAACCAATTATATTTGTCATTTCGGTGTCTATCGAAAAACAATCATCGATGAGATCGGTGGCTTTAGAGCCGGTTATGAGGGGGCTCAGGATTATGATTTAGTCCTTCGTTTCACCGAGAAAACCGATCGAATCTTTCATATTCAAAAGATACTTTATCATTGGCGAACGATTGCTGATTCAACGGCGGTTAATCCCGATTCAAAGGGATATGCCTTTGAGGCTGGAAAAAAAGCCCTTGAAGATGCCCTCGAAAGACGAGCACTTGAAGGAGTGGTGAGCCATGGCCCCTTTCCCGGTGTTTATCACATTGATTACGCATTGAAAGATAGGTCTCTTGTTTCCATTATTATTCCAACTCGGGATAATGCCCTTGATTTAAAGACCTGTATTGAGTCAATTTTTGAAAAAACGGAATATGATAATTTTGAAATTATTATCGCTGATAATGGCAGCGAAAAAGAAGAAACCTTTGAACTTTTTAAAAGTTACAAGGAAAAAGATCAGATTAAGGTAATCCCCATTGATATTCCCTTTAACTTTTCGAGAATTAATAATTTAGCCGTTTTGCAGGCAAAGGGCGATTATCTGCTCTTTTTAAATAATGATATTAAAGTAATCACCAAGGGCTGGATTAAAAAAATGGTTAGTATGGCCCAACAAGAGCGAATTGGAGCAGTTGGAGCCAAGCTTTACTACCCTGATGATACCATTCAACATGCGGGTGTCTTACTAGGCATGGGTGGTTTGGCCGGTCACGGCCATGCTGGTTATCCCAGAGGCGATTATGGTTATTTTGGCAAACTCGTGATTACCAATAATTATTCGGCGGTAACGGCCGCTTGTATGATGGTCAAGCGCAGCGATTTTGAAGCCGTGGGTGGTTTTGAAGAGAAACTGGCAGTTGCCTTTAATGATGTCGATTTTTGTTTAAAACTCTATGCAAGGGGAAAATTTAATGTATGGATGCCGGATGTCGAACTCTATCATTATGAATCGAAATCTCGTGGAGCTGAAGATACCTATCAGAAATATAAACGCTTTAACCAAGAAATTAATTTTATGAAAAGACACTGGCTGGACCTTGTCAAGGATGATCCTTTTTACAATCAAAATTTAACCCGGGTCGGGGGAAACTATACCATCTCTGTTGATATTGTTAGCTATATCCAAGGTGAAAAAGAGGATGAACTTAATTTTAAAAGTAACAAATGTATCTAAAAAATTGACCTAACAAGGCATTCGTGATAGAATTGTTACAAATAAGACGGTAAACGAATAAGACAAAAGGAGACATTGGCAAATAGGTTTTACGAAAAGAGGTTCCATTTGAAAAAACAAAAATTTAAAAGATTACTTGTTTCGGCCCTCATTTTGACCTTGATGACTGGCTTGGTTCCCGGATTTAGTCAAGCAGTGGAGGCCAGTGGTCAAATGATTGTGATTAATCCTGGTCATTTGGATGGGGTTGATCCTGGTGCTGTTAACCATGCGACGGGAATCAGGGAAGTTGATGTGAATAATGCCTTATCGATTAAGGTGGTTAAAACCTTAAGAGATGCTGGTTATAATGCTCTACTTAGCCATCCCATCCCCGGGAATCCAGGCCTTCCTACCCTTTTGACGACCATCCCCAATTATGATGTTTATTCAACGACAATTTGTAAAGTAGCGGATGAAAAAGGAGCTGACCTATTAGTCAGTATCCACCATAATGCTGGCGGATCATCGGCTAGCGGTTATGAATTTTATTGGTCTTCTTATCATCCGAGTGTGGACAATGATGGCATTTATCAGAAATATGGCTTATGGCCTGGTGGCGTGGAGGCTGATTTAGACAGCACTCCGCCGGAAATTGCCATCAAGTCGAGGGAATTGGCTCATTTATTTAATGAACATTTTAAGAGCCTCGATCATGTTTCATCGCGCAATAATATTGTTGAACGTGATGATGCCATCACCCGTAAAACCAGTATGCCTTCAGTTCTGATTGAGGCTGGCTTTATTTCCAACAACGCTGAGTCCCTGCGCTTGAATGATGGCAATAATCAGCAGAGGATGGCTGATCAAATGTTAATCAGTATTCGGGAATACTTTGGCGATACCGGGAAAACCGATACTGTTATGGCGGCAGCAGAAATCGACCAAAAAGCCTCTGAGGGTAAGATTGATGTGACCATTAGTGGAATCACGGCCCCGAATGGCCTGCAAACCCTCTATGTGCCAGTATGGACAGAAAAAGATGGGCAAGACGATATCAAATGGTATCGAGCCCAGAAAAAAACCAATAATTTTTATCAACTGACAATCAATACCAAGGACCATGATGGTGATGAAGGCCTATATCACCTTCACTATTATGGCGAAGATAATAGTGGAGGCCTAAACTTTCTGGGGGCAAAGACCTTTGATTTTTCAATGAAGATGAAGGCTGCAGACGTTTCAGTCACTCTTGTAGAGGGGAAAATTGCGATTAGCTTAAGTGGTGTTAGTGCCCCTAATGGTCTTAAAATCTTGTATGTTCCAGTTTGGAGCGAGAAAGATGGGCAAGATGATATCAAATGGTATCAGGCTGAGAAAAAAAATGACGGTTCCTATGAATTAGTCGTTGATCCTAAAGACCATAATAATGATAAGGGTGACTACCATGTCCACTGCTATGGGGTTGATAATGATGATGTCTTTAATCCTTTGGCGGCGAAAACCATTGATGTAAAAGCTGGTGGGACCACCGAACAGATAGACACTAGTGTCCAAGCGACACTATTAGGAAAAGAAATTAGCGTTGAAATCAAGGGTTTGCCGGATCGTATTTCGACAGTAGTGGTTCCAACTTGGAGTAGTTACAATGGCCAAGATGATATTCGCTGGTATGAGGCCAGTCAAAATAATGATGGCAGCTTTTCTTTAATCATAAATAGCGATGACCACAATAATGATGCTGGCATTTACTTGATCCATGTTTATGGTAAAGAAGGTCAAGGCAAACTTGAATTTTTAGGCCATACTAGCATTGACATGCCTCGTTTAGTTGCTATTTCTGGCAATTCGTCGGTCAGTGCTGGTCAACTCGTCGACTATTATCAGGCCAGTGGGAGAAATTTCCCACAGTTTTATAAGGACCGGGGAGTAGACCTAAATAACTTTGCCCAGATCTATTGTGAAGAGGCTCAAAAAGAAGGGATTAAAGTGGAAGTTGCTTTTGCCCAGATGCTTCTTGAAACCGGCTACCTCCAATACGGTGGCCAAGTGAAGATCAATCAATTTAACTTTGCTGGTTTAGGTGCTATTGACGGTGGGACGGGAGGCTTTGATTTTGCCAAGGTCTACGGTGATAATAAAAACGGGATTCGGATGGGCATTCGAGGCCACATCCAACATTTAAAATGTTATGCCAATTCAGAGCCGTTAAAAGAGGATAAGGTTGATCCTCGCTGGTCTGATAGCTTAAGAGGTAAAGCACCCTATACCTATTGGCTGAGTATCCCCAATAATCCCTATAAAACGGGTTGGGCTTCTGACCCCAATTATGGCCTTAAATTATTGGAAAAGATTGAAGGCATAAGAAACTAATAAACAAGGAGAAGAAGGATTCGATGAGTATCTTCTTCTCCTTGTCTTACTTTTTGGAGATTATTAAGATGTGGAGATTGGAAGATGAAAATTTTAAAAAAATTTGCTTTCGGCTTTATTATTTTTATGCTCACAATGACTGTCATCCATGCTGAAAATCAGACTAATGGTCAAGTAGACGACCAAGACTCAATTGAAATCAATCAATTAGAAAGCATTGAAGTGACAATCGAGCAAGACTTAGGGGATTCGTCTCGCTTTACCATCAAGACGGTTGGTGCCTCTGTGCAGCCGGAGATTAACAGGGTTCTTTTTCCAACCTGGAGCGACAGAAATGGACAAGATGATTTAAAATGGTACCAGGGCCTAAAAGGCACTGATGGTGAATATAGTGTTATTGTCGATACCAAAGATCATGATTTTGAAACCGGATTTTACACCATTCACGCTTATTTTTATGGGACGAATGAAAAAGTTTTAAAAGTTCAGCCTAAAAGATATGAAGCCCTTGCTTCAGTTATTAATATTAATACAAGCGAACTTGAGGATGATCATTACCGAGTTAGGGTTACAAATCCCAACAATCCCAGTGGTGTTGGGGCGGTACTGGTTCCAACCTGGTCTGATAGCGGGGGCCAAAATGATATTCGCTGGGAACAGGCCAATTATATTGGTCAAAATACCTGGGAGGCGATTATTGATTTAAAGAATTACTCTAAAAGTTATGACACCTATATCAGTCACATTTATGTGAAAAACTTAAAAGGAAATAATTTTTTCTTAGGAGAAATTAGAAAAGACATTCAAAATCCTTTTAAAGAGGAACCCATTGGTCTCGATTTTCATTTATATAAAGATAAGGGTCGATTCACCATTAATACCAGTAACTTTGATGGGAAATCAGGGATTGATGAGGTCTATTTTGCGGTTTGGTCCGACCGTCAAGGTCAGGATGACCTTAAATGGTATCCTGGGGTCTTAGGTGGTAATGGCCAATACAGTGCCCCCGTCAATATTGAAGACCATGGCTTTGAAACGGGACAATATACCATTCATACCTATGTTTACGGCCGACAGCGTGAGCAGATTGCCATGAGTGGCCACGGTTTTAAAATGGAAAAGGGGAAAGTCGTTCTCGAATTTGATCAGGCCGTTCTTAATAATACCTATAAGCTAAGGGTTAAAAATGCCAGCAGTGAAAATGGGGTGAAGGCCCTTTATATACCCACTTGGAGTCGAAAAAGTGGTCATGATGATATTCGTTGGGAAAATGCTACTTATATTGGCAATAATACTTGGGAAGTGATGATTAATCTTCGCAATTATGGAGTGATTGTTGATGATTTTGATTCCCATGCCTACCTACTAAATCAAGCAAATGAAATGGAATTTATTGAAAACGGGACAAAGAAAATCCACCAAGATACGCAAACAATTTATGGATTTTTCGCTTATCCTCTTGATAAGAGCTATAAGCCTGATCCCAACGATTCCGAATATTGGTTTGGGCCCCGGTGGGGCGACATCCATGAAGGCATTGATATCCCGGCTCCCTATTATGCAAAATGTTATTCATCTGCTAATGGGATTGTCGAGCGAGCAGGTTATTTTATGGGTTATGGCCGTTATGTGCGGATTAAAAGCACTGATCGTTACGGTGAAAGTGTGTCCTTTTTTTATGGTCACTTAAGAGAAATCCATGTCGCTGAAGGACAGGCTGTGTCGATGGGACAGGTCATTGGATCGGTTGGTGGTTCCGGCTACAATAGCGACAAGGTCTATGTTGAGAATGCCTATGGGCCCCACCTTCACTTTGGGGCAATTGCTAATGCTGATGATGCCTGTGTGGATCCAGAAATTTGGATTGATTTTCATAATCCTTATCGTAACCAATAAAGCTAAATAACAGGAATAGAGAATTTTTTAATAATCTAGCTAGAAATATGGTATAATATTTTGTAGTTTTGACAAAAAGGAAAAAGAGATGAACAGAGATGTTTCAATTATTATCCCTAATTTTAACGGTGAAAAATATATTGCCAATTGCCTAGATAGTGTTTTAAAATCTCAGTTTGACGGAACGCTAGAAATTATTGTTGTTGATGATTGTTCCAAGGATGGCAGTTTAGGGATTTTAAAAACCTATCCCCAAATTAAGTACCTTGTCAATGACCAAAACTGGGGCTTTGCAAAATCGGTCAACTTGGGAATAAAAGCCAGTCAAAGTGAATTTTGTCTGCTGCTTAATAATGACGTAGTAGTGGATAAGAACTTTGTCGCAGCCCTTTATGGCTATATTTGTGGTCAAAAAAAAGCTTTTTCCGTTAGCTCAAAAATGATTCGCTATTACGAGCGTGATAAGCTTGATGACACAGGGGATTTTTATAATTTACTGGGTTGGGCCTATAAACGAGGTGATGGCGCACCGGTTGATTCTTATAATAAAGCGACTAAAATCTTTTCCACCTGTGCCGGAGCTGGCATTTATCGGTCTAGTATTCTTGAAGAAATTGGCCTATTAGATGAGTCTTTTTTCGCTTATTTAGAAGATGTCGACCTATCTTATCGGGGTCTGATTAACGGTTATACTAATTATTATAACCCGGCTGCCATCTGTTATCATATTGGCAGTGCGACAACGGCTGATGGTCAAAAATACAGTCCCTTTAAGGTAAAGATTTCGGCCAGAAATAATATCACCCTAGCCTATAAAAATATGCCACTTCTTCAATTAATCATCAATAGCCCTTTTTTAGCCCTAGGATTTTTGATCAAGGCCTTGATCTTTAAAGGACGAGGCTATGGAAGCGACTATCAAGCGGGTATCCGTGAGGGCTTAAAAAACTTAAAAAATGTTAAAAAAACGCCTTTTAAACTAAAAAATACCACGAATTATCTAAAAATTGAGGGACAATTAGTGGTCAATGTTTTTCGGCAACTTTTAATGAAGCTTAAAAACTAAAGGGAAGAGACAACGAGAAGGTGGGAAATGGATTTATCAATTATTATTGTCAATTACAAAACATTGGACTTAACCTTTAATTGTATTGACTCGATTATAAAAAGCAATTTAAAAAATATTGACTATGAGATTATTGTCGTTGATAATGCTTCCAATGATGGCAGTATTGAAAAAATTGAGGCTCAATTTCCGAGTCTTAAAATAATTAAAAATGTCGATAATCTAGGCTTTTCTAAGGCCAATAATCAAGGGATCCGGGCCTCAAGTGGCCAAACGATTTTACTCTTAAACTCCGATACCATCGTCGACTTTAATACCCTTCGCCAAGCACTGGATTTTTTAAAGAAACATAAAAATATCGGAGCCTTGGGTTGTAAGGTCCTCCTTCCTTCAGGAAAGCTTGATCCTTCCTGTAAACGGAGTTTTCCGACACCGTTAAATGGGATTTATCACCAATTAGGCTTAGATGATGCCTTTCCTGATAGCCAGCGTTTTGGGGCTTATAATTTGACCTATGTTGATGAAAACAAAACCTGCCCAGTCGATTGCATTATGGGGGCTTTTATGATGTTGCCACGGAAAGTGGTCGATCGGGTTGGCTTGCTTGATGAGGATTTTTTTATGTACGGGGAAGATATTGACTGGTGCTATCGGATCAAAGAGGCCGGTTATCAAATTATGTATTATCCGGAAGTCCGAATTTTTCATCATAAGAAAGCCAGTGGGATTGGTAAACGCAATCCTAAGGTAATTGCTGCCTTTTATGATTCGATGGGAATTTTTTATCGGAAACATTATCAAGATAAGTATAATGGCGTGACTAAGTGGCTTGTGATCACGGGGACGGGAATTTTAAAAAAATGGGCCTTGTTTAAAAACCGCTTTCGGAAATAAAAAGAGAGGAAGCTAGCGATGATTAAAAGTAATCAACGTTTTTTCAATTTCATATTGGTTGTTTTTGACGTTTTGGTGATCACTGCTTCTTTATTACTGGCTTGGTATCTCCGCTTTGTCTCGCCATTTTTTGCAGATGGGGTCCGAACCATGGATTTTAATGCCTATATGGGTTTATTAATTTTTATCCTGCCCTTATATCTAATTTTATTTCTAATTTTTGGCATGTATAAACCCTATCGACGGCAACGCTTTTTGAAAGAATGCCAAGAAATTTTTTATGCCAATAGCATTGGGATCGCTCTGATTATGGCCATCCTCTTTGCCCAAAAGAGCATTCATTTTTCGCGGATCATGCTGGGAATCTTTTTTATCACATCGATTTTATTGATGATCCTTGAGCGTGGTTTGATTCGCAAGATTCTTAGGATGGCCAGAGAACGAGGCTTTAACATTAAATACATCATTATTGTCGGGGCTGGAACGCTGGGCCAGACCTTTGCTTCTAAAATTATTGAAGACCGGCAACTGGGCTATAAAATCTCTGGTTATGTCGATGACTATTATGATAAGATCGACCGAGACGGGATTCCCATTCTCGGTTCAACCAAAGAGATGAATGAGATCCTAGAAGAATACCGAGTTGATGAGGTGATTATCGCCCTGCCCAATACCAGTTTTAAACGTATCGATGAAGTGATTGATGTGTGTGAATACCAGGGGATTAAAACCCAAATTATTCCCGACTATTTTCACTTAATCCAAGGAACCAAGGCTTATTTTGATGAACTCGATGGCATTCCTTTAATCAATACCCGTTACATCCCCCTCGATCAGCCCTTTAACAAGAGTCTCAAACGGTTTTTGGATATTGTTATGTCATTAGTTATTTTAATTCTTGTATCTCCCATTATGGTGGTGACAACGATCTTAGTTAAGCTAAGCTCGCCTGGTCCGATTATTTATAAACAAGTCCGCATTGGAATGGGCCGACGTGAATTTTGGATCTATAAGTTTCGGTCCATGCGTTGTGATGCAAAAACCAATGGTGCCATTGAATGGACAACACCGAATGATCCCAGAAAGACAGGATTTGGGACCTTTATCAGAAAGACCAGTATTGATGAACTCCCGCAATTTTTTAACGTCTTAAAGGGGGATATGAGTATTGTCGGACCAAGGCCAGAACGGCCACATTATGTCAGTCAGTTTAAGGATGAGATCCCCAAGTACATGATTAAGCACCATGTCAGGCCAGGCATTACCGGCTGGGCCCAGGTTCAGGGCTGGCGTGGGGATACATCGATTCGCAAACGGATTGAATGTGATATTGAATATATTGAAAAATGGTCGATTTGGTTTGACATAAAGATTTTTTTTATGACCTTTAAAGCAATATTTACAAGTGGCTATTAGGAGATGGACAAATGAAAAAAAAATGGCCTTTAATTCTACTTGTTTTTTTCTTACCATTAGCATGTGAATTGTTTTTTTTATCAATTGAGAATCCAATGGTCTGTGAGAGTCTATGGCATTTCAACATTGATTCCTCTATTTTTAAAACCATTAACCCATTGCGATTGGTTTTTCTATCTGTTTTTGTGCTTATTGTGATCGGTGGACTTCAATATTTTGGCTGGAAAAAGCTTAGTCAATTTCTTTTTAAGTACCGCTATCTGATCGCTCTAGTCACGTTGACTATTGCCCTTATTTTTGAAATCCATGGATCCTCAACCCTATGTTGGCAAAATTATTTGGCGGATACCCAGACTAGCTATCAGGCCTTAATCGGTAGAGCAAGGCTGATCAGAAGTGATGAATGGGCTGTTAATACACCGATGATGATATCCCAGTACCTAAACCATTCAGGAATATTCCCCTATTTTAGTGAAACCATTAGGGGGGCCCTAACGGATACCTTTATTGTTTATGGCCAGCCAGTCCTCGATATGGCCGTGATCTTTCGACCCTTCCACTGGGGATATCTTCTTTTAAGTGCGGCTAAGGGCTTGTCTTTCTTTTGGATGAGTCGACTTATTATATTGTTTTTAGTATCTTTTGAATTTGGCCGAATATTGACAAAGGATAAACGTATCCTTGCCCTTTCTTACGCTATCCTTTTGACTTTTGCACCGATTGTCCAATGGTGGTTTGCCATCAATGGCTTGGTGGAGATGCTTATTTTTGGCCAATTGGGTGTGGTTTTAATTAATACATATATGAAAACCCAAGATTATCGACTTCGGACAATCATTGGCCTTGCATTGGCAGTGATTGCCGGAGGGTATATTTTAACCTTTTATCCGGCTTGGCAGGTTGTTTTGGTTTATGTTTTTTTGGTTTTGTTAATTGCCGTAGTCCTGGAAAATGTTAGGAATTTTAAGTGGAATCGAAAGGATCTCTTGATTCTGACAGGTGCTTTACTGTTTTTGGGTTTAGGATTATTTTATGTCCTTAGTCAATCGGCCGGGACAATTGATGCAGTGATGAACACGGTCTATCCGGGTAACAGTGAAGAGACAGGGGGCGGTCAATTCACACGCTTTTTTCTCTCCTTGGGCAATCTCTTTTTCCCATTAGCGACAGATGTTCCTTATGCGAATGTTTGCGAGTTATCGGTCTTTTTTGATTTTTTTCCGATGGGAATTTTGATGGCTTTATGGGTGGGCATAAAAGAGAAGAAAAAAGATCCATTTTTAATAGGCATGCTCATTCTTAACGGGATACTAATTTTATGGTGTATCTTTTCGTGGCCATTGTGGTTTGCTAAATTAAGTCTACTTAGCTTTTCAAAACCGGTACGGGCTTTTTTAGCAGTCGGTTTTCTTAATCTCTTACTCTTATTTCGAGCCATGGCTATTGTTAAAACAAGTCCTCCAAAGTGGGTGAAAGCGATCATTGCTTTGGGTTTGGCTAGTTTAATGACTGGTGGAGCTATCCTTGTTTACGAAGGTTATTTAGATTTAAAACTAGGAGTGATAAGTTTTGTCTTGATGGTCGTTTCATTTTTAATTCTGATCAATGGCAATCGAGATTGGGCAAAAAAAGCACTTTTGATCCTTTCGCTTTTTATTGCCTTTATTGGAGGTGCTTTTGTTAATCCGCTTGTATCGGGTTTAGATATCATTGAGGAGCAAAAGATTATTCATGAAATAAAAGCGATCACAGCAGATGATAATGGTTTATGGATTTATGAATCGGGTGAAGACACTGGTTTTCCCGTTAATAATTTACCTTTGTTGGGTGGGGCACCGACGATTAATTCAACCAATGTCTATCCCAATTTAGAGCGTTGGCGGCAATTAGACCCTGATGGAAGTGATGAAGATATTTATAATCGCTACGCCCATATCAGTATGAATTTAAGCGATGAGAAGAATAAAGAGAGCTTTGTCCTCGAATCACCCGATCTTTTTAGGGTTAATTTAAAAATAGCAGACTTAAAAACCTTGGAGATTGACTATATTTTGACTAAACGTAATCTCTCAGAGTTTTCTGGAGACGATGTATCTTTAGAAGAATTGGCCCATGAAAATGGATTCCGCATTTATGGAATTGATTATTAAGATAGAGGAAAAGAAAATGAAAAAAAATATGAAGACAGTGGTGTTGATTCCCTGCTACAATGAAGCAAAGACCATTGAGAAAGTCATTGATGATTATAGAAACATTATGCCCCATGCTGAGATTATTGTTTATGACAATAATTCAACAGATGGAACCGGTGAGATTGCCAAGAAGGCTGGGGCGACGGTTTCTTATGAATACCGACAGGGAAAAGGAAACGTGATTCGCTCGATGTTTCGTGATATTGAGGCCGATTGTTATATTATGACTGATGGTGATGATACTTATCCGGCAGAATTTGCCTTGGAACTTGAAAAGCAAATTCTTGAAAAAAAGGCCGATATGGCCATTGGCGATCGTCTATCATCAACCTATTTTACGGAGAACAAAAGACCCTTTCATAATATCGGCAATGTATTGGTGAGGAAACTAATTAACACCTTGTTTAAGGCCGATGTCAAGGATATTATGACCGGTTCTAGGGGCTTTAACCGAGAATTTGTCAAATCCTTTCCAGTTACCTCCAAGGGTTTTGAAGTTGAAACCGAAATGACCATCTTTGCCCTTGACAATAATTTTAAAATCGTCGAAGTGCCGATCGACTATCGGGATCGTCCCGAGGGTAGTGAGTCGAAATTAAATACCTATTCCGACGGTTATAAGGTTTTAAAAACCATTGGTTCCTTATTTCGCGATACCCAGCCTTATTTGTTTTTTTCCATTATTTCCCTATTATTAGTAGCGATTGGTCTTGGCTTTTTTATTCCGATTTTGATTAATTATTTTGAAACGGGACTAGTTGATAAGTATCCAACCTTGATCATTGTTACGGCAATGTGGGTGATTGCTATTATCTCTTATTTCAGTGGGGTCATTTTACAGGTCCTTAAAAAACAACACCGTCATAATTTTGAACGTCATTTAAATATGCTACATACCATTTGGAAAAAAGAAGAATTGGATGAATTATAATATAAAGAATAGTGGGGGATAAAGTGTTGGCAGAGAAAGAAATTGAATTAACCATTTTAATGCCTTGCTTAGATGAGGCAGAAACCTTGGAAATTTGTATTAATAAGGCTAATGGGTTTTTAAAAAAGCATCATGTCTGCGGGGAAGTTTTAATTGCCGATAATGGCAGTACCGATGGTTCTCAGGCGATTGCGATAAAAAATGGGGCTCGGGTGGTAAATGTTTCCGAGAAAGGCTACGGAAGTGCTCTTCGTGGTGGATCAGAACAAGCTTATGGCAAATATGTGATCATGGGGGATGCTGATGACAGCTATGATTTTTCAAATTTGATGCCGTTTTTGGAAAAACTGCGAGAAGGCTACGAACTGGTGATGGGCAACCGCTTTAAAGGGGGGATTGCTAAAGGGGCCATGCCTCCACTTCACAAGTATTTAGGCAATCCGGTCTTATCCTTTATTGGGCGGATTTTTTATCCCAGTGAGATTAAAGATTTTCACTGCGGTCTACGTGGCTATCGGCGAGAGTCAATTCAAAACTTAAATCTTCAGACCACTGGGATGGAGTATGCTAGTGAAATGGTGGTTCAGTCAACCTTGCATCAATTGAAGATGATTGAGGTTCCGACAACCCTGTCTCCGGATGGGCGGTCAAGACCTCCTCATTTACGGAGTTGGCGAGACGGTTGGCGGCATTTGAAGTTTTTAATGATGTATAGTCCTAATTGGACTTTTTTATATCCAGGCTTAATCTTGACCCTGATCGGTTTGGTGATGATGATTGCCATTGGAGTCGGTTCGCCGCAAATTGGGCGGGTTAATTTTGGGGTCAATACGATGATGTATGGATCAACGAGTGTACTCATTGGAATCAATATTATATTTTTTTCATTGTTTACCAAGGCTTACGCCCTGCACTCGGGTTTTATTCCCAATAGCACCAAAACGATTGAGAATTTCGAAAAGTTTACGGTGGAAAAAGGAGTCCTCGCCGGAGTGGTATTAAGCTTAATTGGCTTAATCATTACCATTGTGGCCTTTGTGATCTGGGGAAATGCTTCATTTGGAGATTTAGAAGCAGAATTGATGATGCGTATTACGATTCCGGCAGCAACCTTAATTGCCATTGGGGTGGAGTTAATTTTTGCGAGTTTCTTTTTGGGAATATTAGAAATCAAAAAAAAATAAGTAGTGGGAAAATTAATGATAGAGATTAAGACTTTTTTAAAAAAATACCGATTATTTTTGTTTATGTTAAGTTTACTTTTAATCAAGCAATTCTTAGTTACAGGTATTCCTTTATTTGCTCATTCCGGTGCGGGTCATGATGATCGCCTGATGGTGGATATGGCTGATTCACTTTTGAAGGGGGAATGGTTGGGGGTCTATTTTGAGAGAACATTGGTGAAAGGCCTCTTTTTTCCGCTTTTTTTAGCAGTTAATCGGATTTTAGCCATTCCCTATTCAATTGCCTTGCCAGCTTTTTATGGCTTTGGGTGTATTATTTTTATTCTTGGAATAAAAAAGCTTTTTAAAAGTGAATTTCCCCTTTATCTTATTTTTGTGATGCTGGTTTTTAATCCTATTTCCTTTGCCGATGAAACCTATTTAAGGGTTTACCGCAATAGTCTGTCGGCGGCCCAGACCTTGATTTTAACCGGAAGTTTAATCGGCCTTTACCTTAATCGTTTTGAAAAAATAAGCCTCATTGCCTTCTGGGCAATGCTCTCCAGTTTTGGATTAGCCAGTCTTTGGCATACCAGAGAAGATGGAATTTGGATTATGCCCTTTGTGCTGGTGGTGATTGTGATTACTCTCGCTTCTATCTTTTTAAAAGGGCCTTTGCCAGATAAAATCGGCGACAAACTAAAGCGATCGATCTGGGTAATAGCACCATTGCTGCTTCTTTTTTTGAGTTCAACCTTTATTTCCTTGATTAATCAGAGTTATTATGGGATTTATACGACTAATGAATTAAATAACAGTCATTTTACCGATACCATCAAGCTTATTTATGCGGTTAAAGCTGATGAAGATGTTTATCGTTGTTCAGTTCCTCGAAGCACGATGGCTAAACTCTACCACGTATCGCCGAGTTTAAAGAGCATTGAGGATGAACTTGAGGCGAGTCTTGATCGCTGGTCTTGGTATGACAAAGATGCACCGGTGCGTCAGGTCGAAGATGGGTTTTTCTTTTGGGCCTTTCGAGAAGCGATCGCTGAAGCTGGTTATTATGAGAATGCCCAAAAAGCAAATGATTTTTATGCCCAAATTTATGAAGAATTAAATGAAGCCTTTGAAAAAGGCTTGCTTGAAAAAAGAAGAACCATGCCTTCAGCCCTGATGTCTCCTTGGCAAAGCCGCTTTTTTAGGGAACTTCCGCTGGGATTTTTAAAGACCGTTCATTATATTGCCGGTTTTGAGGCCATCGAGATTAGTATTAATGATAGTATTGATGATGGTAATAAAGGGATTCGCCTTTTTGAAAAAGTAACTGCTAGTTTAGCCCAGTATCCGGGGGAAGCGATAAGATTTCAGGATTCCTTTCGCTTGAAGATATTAAATGGAATTATTTTAATTTACCAATTTATGGGACGCTTTTTATTTTTATTAGCAGCCATAAGTTATGCTGTGTTAACTGTTTTTGTTTTGGTCAAGAAATGGCGGGTCAACTATGAAGTGATCGATGTTTGGCTTGTTTTATCAGGTTTACTTGCTTCTGTCTTTGTCCTTGCCCTTGGAGTAGCCTATACAGATATTTCGGCTTATGTGGCGATTTCTTACTGGTATTTAGGGGGAGCTTATCCCTTGATTGTGGTCTTTAATATTGTGGCTATCTATAAGATCTTTGAAATCATTGCTTATCTTTATCTAAAAAAACCCGGAAATCGATTGGGAGGAATATGAAACTAAGAAATTTTTTGTTTTTACATGCTAGCCTGTTATTTTATTCAATAGCCGGGATATTTTCTAAAAAAGCCAGTAGCTATACTTTTTTATCAAAAGAATTTATTTTCTTTTATGGCATGTTTATGATGGTTTTGTTTGTCTATGCGATTTTATGGCAGCAAATTTTAAAGCGATTTCCTTTATCGGTGGCCTTTGCCAATAAGGCCATTATTATCTTATGGGGAATTATCTGGGGTTATTTATTTTTTGGAGAGGCCTTGCGATGGGGAATGCTTTTTGGTGCGCTAGTGATTGTTACAGGGATTTATTTGGTGGTCAGCGATGAATAATAGTATTTACTATGTAACCTTTTTAATTTCAGTCTTAGTGGCCTCGCTCTCGCAGATTATTCTTAAAAAAAGTGCCATGATTGACTACCCCAATCGTTTAAGGGAGTATTTAAATTTTTATGTAATTATTGCCTACACCTTTTTTTTCGGAGCAGCATTCTTAACGACCTTGTCTTACCGAGAGGTGCCCTTGACCTTGGGACCAGTCCTTGAGTCAACTGGTTATATCTATATTGGGATTCTTAGTTTTTTAATCTTAAAAGAGAAGATGACTAAGCGAAAAATTCTTGGGAATTTTTTGATTATTGTTGGAATTTTAATTTATGCCTTTCTTTAAAAAAACAACCCGATCATCTGATCGGGTTGTTTTGCGTTTAAAAAATAAATTTTTAGATGATCGGCTTTAGGGAAGGAAAGAATTTAAATAGCCTTGACCAAAAAGCATATCGTATTCAAAAAGCCATTGTTTGTCTTTATGGGCTTGGCTTTCAAGGGTAAAACCTTCAACAATGGTTCCCTCATTATCAATGGTGATGTAATTATTCTGATTAAAGCTCTTTTGGCCATTTAATAGAATCTCCCAATAAGGGGGAAGCTCAAAACCTAATTTATCGAGGAGGGTGATGCCAAGAAGGTTAGCATCAACCATGCCTAAGTCTTGAGGCGGCAGATAGTCGGCGTGATTGGAATAAACGGTGATCGGGGTATTATAGAGATTAAAGTAATCTTCCCCAGCTAGGTTTTCGGATTCTAAGTAGCCTAAGTCGCGATAAATTTGATAATTATCGCCTAAAGTTGGTAAATGATCACCAAACATAAGGACAATCGTCGGTTCATCGACGGTGGCAAAATAATCGATTAGGATTCCATAAGCGGCATCAGCATCGTAAACCCCTTGGACGTAGTTTTCAAGAAGTGAACGAGAGCTTTCATCAAGCAAGGGAGACTGGGTTTGGACATCATAATGGGGGTAGTCTTTATCATAATAGGCACCATGATTTTGCATGGTGACTAAAAAACAGAAAAAAGGTGAGTCCGTTTTACGGTTGTCTTCAAATTCTTTAATCACTCGTTGGCTGGCCGACTTATCGGAAATAAGATTGGATATTTTTTCGGGATTAACAAAGTCTTCATCTGAATAAAACGCATCAAAACCAAGCTTGGGATAAACATTTTCTCGGTCCCAAAACCACCGTTGGTAGGGATGTAGGGCGATTGTGTTATAGCCCTGTTCTTTTAAATAGGCCGGGATGGCTGGAATCGGTGTTTTGATATATTGCTGGTAAGCCATTGACCCCTTGGGAAGGTAGAGGGTTTTATTTCCTGTTAAGACTTCAAATTCGGTATTAGCTGTGCCCCCGCCAAACTCAGAAACCAGTAATTGGCCACTGGTCCCTTCCGTTCGGATTTTATCGATCGTTGAAATGGGACTTTCTGAGAAAGAAACATTGGGCAGGAGGGTTGGATCGAATAAGGACTCATTCATAACAAAAATAATATTGGGTTTCTTTGCAAGTTGATTTTCACTTTCGGCAAAAGCCAATGCTTGAACCTGGGGGCTTGAAACATTAGTGACAAGGTCTTCGAGGACGGCCAGTGAATAATTGTCAGGTTTTTCAATAATAATATTTTTGATATTAATAGAAAAAGCACTGATAAAGCCATTTTCTCGATAATTTTGCTCTTGATTCCAACGATAATCAGTAATAGTTAAATCATTAAGTTTGGATTCGCTGAAAAAAACGCCACTATATAGGAGGAACAAGCCAATAAGACCAATAAATACGCCAGTGGTTCGAGCAAAAACGCTTAGCTTAAGTTCCTTTTTTCGAAAGACAAACAAGAGAACCATGGCCAGAAGAAGGGTAAAGAGAAAAAAAACCTGCTGTCCTGATAATTCAATAGAGACATTTGAGACAATATTCATGGCTTCCTTGGATAAAAAGAGATCCCAAGGTAAAAGGGGTTCACCACGGATATTGCTTTTAAAAAAGTTTAAAAAAGTTAAGATTAGAAGGGGACTGGCTGAAAAAAGTGATGCCAGCCATAAGCGGGCTGAGAGCCCGTAAAAAAACATAAATAACATTAAAACGACCAGGCAATTAAGATAAAAATTGATGGGGTTAGCGATAAGCCAAGTAAGGGTATCAACCAAGTAAGTGCGTGAAATCCATTCGATCATTAAGGTGATAAAAATGGGATAGATGAGGATCCAGATGAGTTGATACTTGAAAGAAGGCACTTCAGGGTCTTGAATCAGTTGCTTTGAAATTTTCTTCATATCGTTGCCTTTCTTTCATTTAATCCAATCAATAGTTATAAGAGTTATCATAATCGGAGTAGTCGTCGTCAGAGTAGTCGTTGGAATAGTCATCGTCTGAGTAACCATTGATCTTGTAATCGATGGCTTCAGAGATATCGACGGCTTCAACAGAGGGGCTATAGGTGCTTTCATAAATAAACTGATAGAGAGCTTCTATATTATCGACTAGTTCATCGGGGATGATATAGGAGACATCGCCTAAATAGTTGAGGATCATAAATTCATCAACTGGAAAACGCGATTGAACAATCTCACGTGATGGCATCAACATAAAATTGATCCCGTATTTAATAAATTCTAAGCTACTTAAAGAGGTGTCGATATAAGGAAGACTTTCCTTTAAGAGGTTTAATTGGTCCATGGGCTTAAGGGATAAAGCCTTTGATAAGGCTTGCTCAAAGACGATTCGTTGGCGCAGGGTACGATCAAAGTCGCCATCGCCGACATAGCGAACCCGGCAATAGGCTAAGGCTTGTGAGCCATCAACTGCTTGAGTCCCAATATCTTCTAGGTGGGGAGTCCCAGTCTCGACCTTTTCATTCACATCATCTAGGTAGGCATTGACCCATTCTAATTCCTCATAGGTCTCAATATCAATGGTGACCCCACCGACAGCATTAACGATGGTGACCATGGCTGTAAAATCAATGGTGATATAATCAGTAATGGCCGTATCAAAATTTTGATTGATGGTTTTAAGGGCAAGATCAGCACCGCCATAAGCGTAGGCAGAATTAAGCTTATCAAATTTATATTTTTCATTAATATAGACATAGGTATCTCGCATTAATGAGGAAATTTTTATCTTATTGTGGTCATAATCAGCAGTGGCAATCATAATGGTATCGGTTCGATCACCCTCAACGTCATCACGGCCATCGACACCAAAAACAGCAATATTAACAATTTTATGGTCTTTGGCAAAAGCTGCTGCCGTTTTACTGATATTGTAGGCGTTTAAGTTTCTGGAAAGGCCAGCATTAACATTGCTTAAAAAAAGTGTATTAACGAGTACACCCGAGACCACAAGAATAAGAATACCAATAATTAAAGATTTTGAAAATCCCTTTAAAAACTTCTTTTTTCCTTGGCCATTTGATCTTTTGCGTTTTGAAGGCTTTTCAATGTTGATGGGAGTTACAAGTTCTTTATCGATTTTTTTTGAAGATGTCTGATTATTTTTTTTTGATGATTTTCTGGGAACCGGGTTTCTGCGGTTTTTAATCACGTTGTTCTTTCGATTACTCAATTGGGTACCTCATTTGAATTCATAGTTATTATTTTCGTTAAGAGATAAAACCTATTAGCAATAGTATCGAAATAGAGCCTTTATCCATATTATCACTGATAATTATATCATATTTGTAAATAATTGTAAAAAAAGATAGGTGATTTTAGGATTGAATTTTAGTAAGGCTTAGATTTTTGATAGTCTCTTAAGATTAGCCTTTAAAAGGGCCAGCTATTTTTCTTTATGATTTGTCTTTAATCTGTTATAATGCTATTTGTTATTAAAGACTAAAAAGATCCAAGCAATAGAGAGGAAAAAGAAAATGTTAGAAATATTAAAAGTTATTTTTCTAGGGATTGTTGAGGGGATTACCGAATGGCTGC
Source organism: uncultured Lachnospiraceae bacterium (assembly GCA_964545675.1). Lineage (GTDB taxonomy): Bacteria > Bacillota > Clostridia > Eubacteriales > Eubacteriaceae > Acetobacterium. Next base: position 25,870 of record CAZJGM010000016.1, read on the forward strand.
CGATTAGTAGCACCGGCCACATGATTATTGTCGATCAATTTATGAGCCTAAATGTATCGGATGCCTTTAAAGAGATGTTTTTTGTCGTTATCCAATTAGGAGCCATCTTAGCCGTCGTTTATTTGTATTGGAAACGCCTGATTCCTTTTTCCCTTAAAAATAAAAAAATAATAATTAAGAAAAATACTGCTATTTTGTGGTTGAAAATTATTGTCGCCTGCATCCCAGCAGCGGTGATCGGCCTGTTATTTGAAGACATCATTTATAAGACCTTTTATAATTATATAGTCGTAGCGATAATGCTAATTCTCTATGGGATCTTATTTATTGTGGTTGAAGATCGTAATAAAGATC
>CAZJGM010000017.1:0-24426 GCA_964545675.1 uncultured Lachnospiraceae bacterium
ACATTCGGGTAAGATTTTTAACTTTTACCCTAACACTATTTTACAAGGAGGAAGAAAATGAAGTGGTTTCATAATATGAAAATTAGACCCAAGTTAGTTGGTAGTTTTATTCTGCTTGCGCTTATTGTCCTTTTGGTAGGGAGTATCGGCACGATTAATTTAAGCAAACTCAAGAAGTCCGATACCGAGCTCTATGAGAATATGACCGTCCCCATTTCTCAGCTGGAAGAAATCTCCACAGCCTTTCAACGGGTCCGGGTTGATTTAAGGGATATGGTAACAGCCAATGACCCTAAGGAGATCTAAGAAAATATCAATAAAGTGACTGAACAACGAGGAAAAATTGATAAGTATTCAGAAGAATTTGAAGCACTGATTATCGGTGATGATGTAAGAGAGACCTATCAAGCTTTTATGGAGGCCCGCAAAGCCTATGGGATTGAAATGGAAAAGGTGGTTGCCTTGGCCTTGCAAAACCAAGATACCCAGGCCAATGCCCTCTTAGCAGAGAGTGGGTCGGCGGGAATCGCTTCCCAAGCCGAGCAGGACCTAATCGATACCTTAGTGGCCATGAAAGTCGAGGATGCACAAGAGAAAATAAATGCCAATACAGAATTGTCAAATTCGGCGACTATTATGATGGTTGCGGCCATGGTTGCTGGTATGGTCCTAGCACTTATCCTAGGCTTAGTCCTTAGTGGAGCCATTAGTAAACCCCTTGTAAAGGCTAAAGAAATGATCGAGGAAATGGCTAAGGGCCACTTGTCCAATCGCTTGAATAACCAGAATAAAGACGAAATTGGCCAGATGTCGGCGGCCATGGACCAATTGGCCGATGACTTACAAAACAAAATAGTTGGGACCATGAATTTAATTGCTGCTGGTGATGTATCAGCTGAGGTGGAAGTGATTGATAATGCCGATGAGATCAGACCGGCCCTTAAGGGGATGATTGAAACCATCCGCGCCCTAATAGCAGAAGCAACCATGCTTGCTGAGGGGGCAGTAGCTGGCAACTGGGCGGTCCGAGGGGATGCCGACCAATTTGAAGGTGGTTATAAGGAAATTGTTGAAGGGGTTAATGCGACCTTAGATACCGTTGTCGATAAAATGGTCTGGTACGAGGCCCTACTGGATACAGTGCCCTTTTTTATCTCGGTCACCGACCTCGATATGAATTGGACCTTTATAAACAAGGCCTTGGAAAACTTCTTAAATGTTAAACGCGAGGGCATAAGCGGTAAACCATGCAGTAATTGGAATGCTGAGATTTGTAATACCGAAAACTGTGGTGTCGCAGGCCTAAGACGAGGCAAAGGGACTAGCCAATTTGACCAAGATAATAAGAAATTCAAGGTTGATGCCGCTTATATTAATAATGCAAAGGGTGAAAAAACCGGCCATATTGAAATTATTCAAGATATTACTGCCCAAACACGGGTCGGTGAATACTTGCAAGAGGAAGTCAAGCGTCTAGCGTCAAATCTCGATGCCCTAGCAAAGGGAAATTTAGAAATGGATATGGATGTGGCAAAGGCCGACCAATATACCGAAAAAGTCCATAGTCAGTTTATTGAAATTAATAAGACCTTAGCAGAGGTAAAAAAAGCGGTCGGAAACCTAGTTGAAGATGCCATGACCCTAGCCCAAGCTGGTGTTGATGGCAAGCTAAATACTCGGGCTGATGCCAGCCGCCACCAAGGTCAGTATGCAAAAATTGTCGAAGGCGTCAATGCGACCCTAGATGCTGTGGTTGAGCCCCTGCAGGAGGCTTCAGCAACCCTTAAAGATCTGGCCGATGGGAATCTTAATACCGGAATGATGGGTAACTATAATGGTGATTACCTTGTTATTAAAGAGGATATGAACCAAACGGTTGAATTCTTAAAAGAATACATTGGGGAAATTACCCAGACCCTAAGTGATGTCGCCCACGGGAAACTAGATACGGCCATGGTGGGTAATTACAAGGGTGATTATGTTCAAATTAAGGAAGAGATGAATGAGACTGTTGATTTCTTAAAAGAACTAATCTATGAAGTTGATCATACCTTAAATGAAATGGGCCAAAGTAACCTCGATCAAACCATTACAAGTGACTATCCTGGGGACTTTTTAAGCATTAAAAACGCCTTAAACAATTTCACCGAGGACTTAAGCAGTACAATTATGGAAATTAATATCTGTGCCGGCCAAGTTGAAATTGGCTCCCAGCAAATCTCATCAACTGGTGAAGCCTTATCTCAGGGAGCGACTGAGCAGGCCAGCTCCATTGAAGAATTAAATGCCTCAATTGAAGAAGTGGCAGAGAAGACAAAGAAAAACGCCCTTGGTGCTAATAAAGCCAGTGAGTTGGCTGAAAAAGTCCATGTTAATGCCGAAATTGGTAATAATCAAATGGGCGAAATGGTAGCGGCCATGGTGGAGATCAATGAATCCTCGCAAAATATTTCAAAAATTATTAAGGTGATCGACGACATAGCCTTCCAGACCAATATTTTAGCCCTTAATGCGGCTGTTGAAGCGGCCAGGGCCGGTCAACATGGCAAGGGTTTTGCTGTGGTAGCCGAAGAAGTTCGGACTTTGGCAGCTAGAAGTGCAGAAGCAGCCAAGGAAACGACCGGATTAATCGAGGGCTCGATTGCCAAGGTCGACGTTGGCTCGAAGATTGCTGACCAAACCGAAATTAGTTTAAAGGAGATTTTAGACCAAATTGGAAAAGTAGCCACTTTGGCTGGCGAAATTGCCCTTGCCTCTAACGAACAGGCCTCGGAGATTGCCCAAGTGACCCAAGGGATTGAACAGGTATCGATTGTCGTCCAGACCAACTCGGCTACCGCCGAGGAAAGTGCAGCCGCCAGTGAAGAATTAACCGGTCAGGCGGAAATGCTTAAAAACATGGTCGAAGTCTTTAAGTTAAAGGGCAACAATCAAAAAGTTAAAGATCTCTTAAAAGACAAGGACCACAAGCAAGGAGCCTGTAAGGTCCCAGACCAGGCTAAAATTGCACTAGATGATGAGAAAGTTGACAAATACTAAATAAAAAAGAAAACGATATAAATAAAAACAATGACTCTCTACTTTTCTATGCTATGATGGACTAAAGTAAATAGAGAGTTTTTGTTTTTAATAAAAAATCTGGCCAAAAAGGATTGTTGCAAGATTTTCTATTAAAGATAAAGATGAGGAAAGGGAAAAAATGAAAATTCTAATTGTTGAAGATGATCTGGCCAGTAGACGTTTTTTATTCAAGTTTTTATCCGACTATGGTAAGTGCGACATGGTTATTGATGGGATGGAGGCTCTCGATGCCTATTTGTTGGCAGAAAAAGAAAAAGCCCCCTACGATTTAATGTGTCTCGATATCATGATGCCCAAGATTAATGGTATTCAAGTCCTTAAGGCGATTCGGGATTTTGAAGATAAGCGTAAAATAGCCGTGGAAAAGCGGCTAAAAGTGATTATTATCTCGGTTTTGGCAAATAGCGAATTTATGGATCAAGCATCAGGATTAGGAGTTGAAGCCTATCTTGAAAAACCCTTAAATACTGAGAAATTAGGCCAAGTATTGGATAAATTAATAAAAAATGATAAATTAAGCACTTAATTCCTTAAAAACATTGTTTATTGGGTCAAACAATTGGTATAATAATTTTATACGTTAAAAGAGCATAAGAGAATTGAGTCAATATATATGATATGAAGGGATGATGGTATGGACAAAAAAAAGGTTGCAGTTATTGGAGCGGGTGTTAGTGGCCTAGCCAGTGGTCTTCGCTTATTGAAAGACGGTTATGAAGTCGAGCTTTATGAAAAAAATGCGGCCATTGGCGGGCGCATGGGTTTAATTGAAGGGGATGGCTTTCGCTTTGATTTAGGGCCAACAATTCTAATGATGCCCCATATATATAATGAAGTCTTTGAATACTGCGGGCGGGATCCCCGTGATTATATAAAGATGGAGCGGCTTGATCCCATTTATAAGGTTTATTTTGCCGATGGTTCAACCCACGAAGCCTCATCGGAATTAAGTCAGTTTATTCGAACCCTAGAAGAAATTGGCGAAGAAGAGGCCCACGGCTATTTGGCCTATCTGGCTGATGTTTACAAACGTTATCTAGTGGCCAAAGATCATTTTATTGATCGCTCTTTTCGCAAAGCCACTGATTTTTATAATCCCAAGACACTTTGGCAAGGGTTAAAGCTACGGACCTTTGACAATGCCTACGATTCGGTGGGACGGTTTGTAAAAAATCAAAAGCTCCAAGAACTCTTAAGTTTTCAGACCCTGTATATTGGTATTTCACCCTTTAACGGGCCTTCTATTTATACGATCATTCCAATGATTGAACTGACCTATGGGGTTTGGTTTTTAAAAGGCGGTATGCATTCGATGGCTGCGGCCATGGAAGAATTATTTTTAGAAATGGGTGGTAAACTTTTTTTAAATGCCCCGGTTGATAAAATTATCATGGAAGGAGATCGGGCTAAAGGGATCTCGGTTAAGGGGGAATTTAAAAAAGCCGACAAGGTTCTTTGTTCCGCCGATTTTCCCTACGCTATGGACAAGCTTTTACCAAGTGATTTTAAGCAAGGAAAATACACCCCTCAAAAGGTAAAAGACCTGGATTATTCCTGTTCGGCCTATATGCTTTATATTGGCCTTGATCGGGCTGATTTTGAAGGCCTTAATGTCCATAATCTTGTCTTTTCAGGGGACTTTAAAGGAAATCTTGATGAGATTTTTCAAGGCAAATTCCCCGCTGATCCTTCTATTTACGTCTATGCACCGGGTTTGGTTGACCCTGATTTAGCAGCAGATGGGCAATTGGGCATCTATGTCCTGACCCCCATTCCCAATATGAAAGAAGGGCAGATGGATTGGAGCGATAAGGACCTGCTTGAAAAATATCGGCGGATCGTCTTTGAAAAAATTAAAAAGATTGTGCCCTTAAAAGACTTTGAAAACCATATTATTTTTGAAAAATCCTATACTCCCCTCGATTATCGAGAGGATTTTAATGCCATGTTTGGGGCGACCTTTGGCCTTCGCCCGACCCTTTTACAGAGTAACTATTGGCGGCCACAACCCAAGGCCAATCGCTATCAAAATCTTTATTTTACTGGCTCCAGTGCCCATCCGGGGGCCGGGGTGCCGATTGTCTTAAATGCGGCAAAATTGGCAGTTAACGAAATACTTAGGGATGACAGCCATGAAAGCTGACCTTAAAGCCGACTTAGACTATTGCCAAAGGCTAATAGAAAAAAATTCTAGCAGTTTTTACCGGGCCTTTAAGACCTTAAGCCATGAAAAAGCCCAAGGGGTTTTTGCCATTTATGCATTTTGTCGGATAGCCGATGATGCCATTGATGAAGCAAACGATCCTGAGCTTGTAAAAAAAATGCAAAAAGAATTGCAGGCCTTTAAAAAAGGGCAGATACCAGACCAAGCCATGTGGCGGGCCCTAGCTTGGGCCTTTAAGCGTTTCAAGCTTAAGAGTCAACCCTTTGAAGATATGCTAAGGGGCCAATTAGAAGATGTCGATTTTAAACAGCCGGATAGCCTTGATGACTTGTTGGCTTATTGCTATCTAGTGGCTGGGACGGTCGGTTTGATGCTAAACCCAATTTTGAGTTCCGGCCAAAGCGACAAACTTGAATCGGCCTCGATTGAATTGGGTGAAGCCATGCAGCTGACCAATATTTTAAGAGATATTAGCAGTGATTATCAGATGGACCGTATCTACCTGCCCCGGCAGATGATGGATACCTATCAAGTAGCAGAAAAGGATTTAAAAGGGCCCGAAGCTAGCCCTAATTTAATTGCCTTATGGGAAGCATTAGCCCAAGAGGCCGAAAAACGCTACGACCATATTGAGACAAAACTTAGTCTTTACGACCAGGATGCCCGCCTACCAGTTTTATTATCGCTTCGTTATTATAAGGGAATTTTAGAGGAATGTCGGAAAAGTGGCTATCAAATGTTAGCCAAGCGCATTTATGTAAGTGACCTTAAAAAACTTGAAATAATGGCAGCCAGCAAGAAAGAATTGAGGGTTAAAAATCTGATTAAAGCGTCAAAAAAAGGGGATATTTAATGGAAACAGCAAGTTTATTACAAAATAGCTTAGGCATTATCGTCTCCTTTATTTATGTTTTTGCCGTTATATTTTTAGCTGGTTTCCTTGAACGCTTTGGCAAAGAAGCCAGTCGAAAAACAATTCATATTTTGGTGGCTAATTGGTGGTTTATCGCCATGATTTTCTTCAGATCGCCCTTGTGGGCAGCCTTTGTTCCAGCCTGTTTTGTTATTTTAAATACCCTATCCTATCGTTTTAATCTTTTTTCAGCCATGGAAAGAGGTCAGGGACGGGGAGACCTAGGGACCGTTTATTATGCTATTTCGCTTTTAATTTTGGCACTCTTTTCCTTTTCTGCCTATGGAAATCCGATTATTGGCGGTTTAGGGATTTTAATGATGGGCTATGGCGATGGTCTAGCAGCCGTGGTTGGTAAAAAATATCCAATCCGCCCTTACCGGATCGGGTCTAATCAAAAAAGCCTAGCAGGGACTTTAACCATGTTTGTTAGTTGCTTTTTAGTCAGTTTTTTATTCTTAACAGTAACAAATCAGACTCAAACGCTTTTTCCAGCTCTTTTATTATCAGCAATTGCCACTGTCCTTGAAGCCCTTACCCCCTGGGGGCTGGATAACTTAAGTGTGCCTTTGTTAACGTCGGCTTTTTATTACTTAATTTTTATTAACTAAGGAGCTATGATGATATTAAACTATATGCTTAGCAATACTACCTTATGGATCCAACACTTACTCTTTATTGTTCTTTCTTTTTTGATTGCTTTTTTGGCCTATCGCCGGCAATCGCTAACAAAAACAGCCGCTTTTGCAGCCTTTATATTGGCAGCAAGCCTTTATTTGATCGGCGGTCCCTTGTTTTTTATCTTATTGATGGTCTTCTTTTTTAGTGCCACCTTTTTATCACATTTTAAAGAAGAAACGAAAGAGAAAATTGAAAGAGACCTCCATCAAAAAATCGGCAAACGGGACGTTATTCAAGTTTTGGCAAATGGCGGCCCAGGTCTGACAATGGCAATTCTTTATGGACTGACCCAGTCAGAGACCTATGCACTGGGGGTAGCCATTGCCTTTGCAGCCGCGAATGCTGATACCTGGGCATCGGAAATTGGTGTCCTTAGCCAAAAACCACCCATTTCTTTAATCACCGGTAAGCAGGTCCAGCGGGGGATTTCAGGAGGCGTTTCGGCCCTAGGGATTGTCGCATCAATTGGCGGAGCCTTATTAGTTGCCCTTACTTACGGCATCTTTAGAATAGGCGATGGTCTGTCACTAGCCTTTTTTATTGATCTGGGCCTTATTTTAATAGGGGGAACATTGGGGGCCTTGCTTGATAGTCTCTTAGGGGAGACTGTGCAAGTAAAGTATCGGTCACATGAAACAGGAACATTAACCGAAAAACCAAGTCTTCAAGGCATTAAGAATGAACGGGTTCATGGATTTACCTTTATCAATAATGATTTTGTAAATTTTATAAGTTCCCTTAGTGTTTCAATCGGGATCGTCTGTTTTTTTAGCTAGTTTATTAAATCTAAATAGCTCCAAAAAATAGATCCAAAAACAATAATATAAAATCAAATAAAGGAGAGACAAAAATGAAAGCAATGGTATTAAAAGAACCGGGTGAATTGGTCCTTGAAAACCGGGAAAAGCCCCTTTGTGGAGACCATGATATTTTAATCCAAGTGAAAGCTTGTGGGATTTGCGAATTGGATGGCCAGCTTATCCGTAATGGGGGAGAAAAGCTTCAGTATCCGCGGGTGCTGGGACATGAAATAGCTGGCCTAATTGTTGAAAAAGGGAAAAAAATCAATGTCTATAAGGTCGGCCAAAAGGTCTTTATTCACCCTGGTCTGGGCTGTGGCCAATGTCACGATTGTAAAAAAGGCCAAGAACACCTTTGTGATCAGACAAAATGGATGGGCCTTAACCGTGATGGGGGCTTTCAGGAGTACCTTGTTTTCTCTCAAGAAGAAATTCGCCAGCGGATGGTTAATATTGTTAACCATTCAGAACTTAACTATGAGGAAATATCCTTGATTCAGCCTTTAGCCTGCTGTGTTAATATGCAAGACTTGCTAAAGATTAAGAGAAATGAAAGCTTGGGCATTGTCGGTGGCGGGCGGATGGGTTTTTTAAATTTCTTGCTCGCCAAAGCCTTTGGGGCAAAGGCCATTTATTTGATCGACAAGGATAAAGACCAGCTTGAAATGGCCCGGAAATTAGGGATTGATGGGGCCTTTGAAGATGCCGACCAAGCCCTTACCTACCTTAAGGAAGAAAAGGGTGAAAAAGGTCTTGATGTCGTAATCACCTGTCGGCGAAAACCCGAGTTAATGAATGCTGGGATCAGGATGGTCAAAAGCAAGGGGCGTTTGGGTTGTTTGGATGGAATCCCAGTTCCAAATAAGGGAAACTATGATTTTACACCCCTTCTAAAAAAAGAGGTTCAGCTTTATAATGCCTTTGGTTGTGGCCAAAGCCATACCCGAAAAGCCCAATCCTTATTGGAAGCAGAAAAATTATCGGTCGAGGAATTAATTACCCATCGGGTCAGCCTTGAAAACCTTAAGGAGGGCCTAAAGAATAATGAAGAGGCCATTGGCATTGCAACAATTGTTCAAATGTAAGAGGAGCTAAGGATGGGAAAATTCGATCATTGCCTAGTCATCGGGGTTTCATCTCGGGCACTTTTTAACTTAGAAGAAGAAAATACTATTTTTGAAGAAATGGGCGTGGAAGCCTACAGTGCCTACCAAATTGAACATGAGATGGACATCTTGCAAACAGGCACTGCTTTTGACCTGATTCGAGCTTTTTTAGACATTAATTGTCAGCTTGAAAAAGGCCGAAAAACAGAAATTATTGTTATGTCCCATAATAGTGCAGACACCAGTCTGCGGATTTTTAATTCCATTAAACATTATAAGCTTGATATCAGTAGGGCCGCCTTAGTCAGTGGGGCTTCCTTAGCCCCTTATCTTAGTGCCTTTCAGACCGATTTGTTTTTATCGGCCAGTGAAGCTGATGTCCAAGAAGCCATTAATGCTGGGATTGCCGCAGGCCTGATTTATACCCAGCATTTGAGCGGTCAAAAGAGGGGGAAAATCGATCAGATTCGGATTGCCTTTGATGGCGATGCCGTTTTATTTTCAGATGCCTCTGAAAAAATTTATCAAAATGAAGGGATCGAGGCCTTTCATGAATTTGAGCTTAAAAATGCGGCAACGGCATTGCCAGAAGGGCCCTTTGCCAAGTTTTTAAAAACCTTATCGCTTATCCAGCAGGAATTTGATAAAGACAAGGCCCCCATTCGCACAGCCCTCGTAACGGCCCGGTCGGCTCCAGCCCATGAACGGGTGATTCGCACCTTAAGGGCCTGGGGAGTCCGAATTGACGAAGCTTTTTTTCTCGGTGGCATGGAAAAAAAAGAAGTCCTAAAGGCCTTTGGGGCCCATATTTATTTTGATGACCAGGCCATCCATACCGATGCGACCTCACAAGTGGTGCCCTCAGCCAGAGTTCCCTTGAAGATAGCCTCTGAAGGAGAAGCTGACCAGTAAGGAGGAATATCATGAAAGCCTATAAGGCCAGTGATTTTAATTTTGAGAAAGAACTAAAGAAAATCAATAAGGCCATAAAAAAACCCCATATTCTTATTTGTGGGCCAACTGGGGTGGGAAAAAGTTCCCTAATCAATTATCTTTTTGGCTCTCAATTGGCAGAAGTTGGCCACAGTATCCCACTGACAAAGGGGATTAAAAAATATGAGCGAGAGGATACTAGCCTGGTCCTCTATGACACCCAAGGCTATGAATTGGGAAAAAGCTCTGATTATCAAGAGGATATTGAAAATTGGCTGGACTACTCATCTGAAAACTTAGTCCATGAGGCCTGGTATTGCATTTCAGCGGGCAATAAGCGGATTACTGATATGGATATCAATGTAATTAACCAGCTTAAAGACCGCCATATCCCCACAGCCGTGATTTTAACTCAAATTGACACCGTTGATGACCAAGAACTAAAGGCCCTAGAGACGGTGATTAGAGAAAGAATCCAGGTTCAATTTTTTAGGACCCTTGTTACTGATAATCAGGACTTACTAAAGGCGATTGGCCACTACCTGCAATGGGATGAACTAATCGATTGGGCCATCGCTCACTTAAAAGAAGGCTTGCGAGAGGGCTTAATTGGAGCCTTGCAGCTTGGCCTTAAACAAAAAAAGAACCTAGTCACCCAGAAAATTATTCCCCCTTATACGACGGCCGCTGCCGGTGTGGCCCTGACCCCGATTCCCTTTTCAGATGCGGCCTTGTTAGTGCCTATTCAAATGAAAATGGCCCTCCATATTATGAAAACCTATGGGCTCGATCAAAAGCTTGGGGGGGTTTCCTCGCTAGTCGGATCGATGGTGGTAACAGAATCCGGCCGCCTACTGGCCCAAAACCTAGGGACCTCCTTGTTAAAATTAATCCCCGGCTTTGGGACCTTGGTTGGAGCCAGTGTTAATACAGTGGTAGCATCAAGTTTTACGGCCGCCATGGGTTTTGCCATTAATGAGATTTGTTTTCAATATGCAAGGGCTCTTTACAAGGGTGAAAAAGATCTTGAATTTATTGATTATTTTAATCGTGATAATATCGAAAACTTAATGGGCCAATGGCTAAAGGGGATCAAAAAATGACTCCTTTAATAAGGGCAAACGTTTTGGTTCTTGGTAAAACAGGGGTTGGCAAAACGGCTTTGTGCAATTATATTTTTGGCCAAGAAATCTTTAAGACAGGGTCTGGCCGACCGGTAACCGGCATGGGCTTATTTGAGCAAGAAGTGACCCTTGAGTCGGGCTTGGTCCTCCATCTTTATGATTCTTGGGGAATGGAAGCGGATAAAACTAAAGCTTGGAAAGAGCTGATTGACCAGGCTTTAAAAAAACACCAAGGGCGAAAAATTGAAGACTGGTTTCACACGATTATTTTTTGCATTTCGGCTAAATCGGCTCGGGTCGAATGCTTTGAAGTGGAAATGATTAAAAGCCTTAAAAATTCGGGAAATCCAGTTATCATCGCCTTAACCCATGCAGATGTTAGTGAAAAAGAAGGCTCAATTTTAGCCATGCGAGGGGTTCTTGTCGATAAAGCTGGTATTCTTGATGAAAATATCATTGAAGTCAATAGTGTTGAGAAGACCCTATTGGGGGGGCGAAAAACCAAGACCTTTGGCAAAAAAGAAATTCTTAAGCGCATTCAGATTAATTTGCTTGAAATGATTAAAAAACGAGTCCCCCAGACCCTTAGAGCCTTTGGCCAGGCAAAGATTAATGGCTGGTTTGAGGATTGCCGCCAGATAATTATTGAAAATGTCAGTTTTTTTAATCCAGTATCCAAAAAAAAAGAAAAAGACCGCAATGCTTTTTTTAATGCCTATGCTCGTTCTGTCCTTGATGAGATTGATGCAGAGGCTAAGATGCTTTTTTATCAAGCACTCGATTATTTTTTAGCCTTTAGCCAGGGCATAGGTGGAGAGGCTTTAGTGGTGACTTTAAGCAACAAGGAGATGTTGCCCTTTATTCAATTTCAACTTGAGAAAAATGCCCGCCTAGGCATAGACATTATGGGGAATTTTTTTATTTTTATTCCTGTTTTGGGTGCTGTTGGAAAACAGATCATTCGCAAGAAAAGTCAACGCTATTATCTAGATGGCTTAAAAGAGTATCAGGCACTGCTTAGGCATCAATTGGATCAAAGTCTTAAAATAGTTGAAGAAGAGCTGGAAAAAATAGAAGCAAGCATAAAGGAGACACGATGAAAAAAGAATACAAGGAAGTTTTGGTTGTTTATTGGAGCTATAAGCAAAGTACTGAAATTATGGCCGAGAAAATTTCAAATGGCATTGACCAGATGGGAAGTCGGGCAATTTTAGTCAATGTTGATGATTTTGATGTGACAAGGATCGATCAATACGAAAAAATCGCCTTGGGCTGCCCGGCTATGGATGGGGAAGCCCTTGAAAAAAGGAGCTTTGAACCTTTCTTTGAAGAGATTGCGACAAAATTAAAGGGTAAAAAAGTTGCCTTATTTGGTTCTTACGGATGGGGGAGCCCCGATTGGATGAAGGATTGGGAAAAACGCGTTACCGACCAAGGGGCCATTCTCTATGATCAGGGGCTGACGGTTTTAGGGGAACCCAATAAAGAAGATCGGCGCCGCTGTGTTGAATTTGGTGAAGGCTTTGCTGAAATGTAAAAAAAGATAGGCAGAAACAAATTTGTTTCTGCCTATCTTTTTTAATATGAAAAGAGGCTTAGACGTAAAAAAGAATATTTTTATAGCTGGGTAGGGGCCAATAATCTTCGGCAACAAGGGTCTCTAGGGAATCAGCGGCCGCTCGAAGGTCAGCCATAATCGGCAAGACAGTGTCTCTAAAATAATTGGCTTTTTCTTGGGGCAGGTCAATGGCATGAGAACCGGCCAAGGCTAATTCCAGTGAATCAGCGGCTTTGGATAAGGTCCCTAAAAGAGCTGATGTCTTTTCAACTAGCTGTGTTTCGGTACTGACATCAATGCCCTCACTGCAGGATTTTTTCAGAAAAAGGCTATCACAGACTTCTTTTGAATACTTGATCCCGGCTGGAATGATTTCCTGTCTGGCAATATCAAGCATGGTTAAGGCTTCGATATTGATGGTTTTACTATAATCCTCTAGTAGAATCTCATAGCGAGACTGCATTTCAGTGCTGGTAAAGATATGGTGTTTAGTGAATAAGTCAACATTTTTTTCAAGCATATAGGTTTGGAGGGTTTCCGGTGTGGTCATCAAATTAGGAAGACCCCGGCGTTTGGCTTCTATAACCCACTCTTTAGAATAATTATTGCCGTTAAAGACAATTTTCTTGCTGTATTTGATCGATTTTTTTAATAAGTCATCAATCCCTTTTTCTAAATCTTTGGCTGCTTCTAATTCATCAGCAAAGCGTGATAAAACCTCGCCAACAATGGTATTTAAAGTAATATTGGGCCCGGCAATCGATTGGTTAGACCCGAGCATCCGGAATTCAAAGCGATTGCCGGTAAAGGCAAAGGGTGAGGTCCGGTTTCGGTCGGTAGCATCGACGATAAAGTTAGGAAGACTTTTAACACCCAAATCCATAACCAGGTCTTTGGCTTTTTCGATCGCTTGACCGGTTTCAATCGACTTGAGAATGGCCGTTAATTGCTCGCCTAAAAAGACGGAAACAATTGCTGGAGGGGCTTCATCAGCACCCAAGCGGTGGTCGTTACCAGTATAGGCGACAGTGATTCGCAAAAGTTCGCTATAGCGATAAACCGCTTCGATGCAGGCGCATAAAAAGATTAAAAATTGCTTGTTTTCAGCTGGGTTTGCCCCTGGCGATAGTAAGTTTTCGCCAGTATCGGTGGCCATGGAAAAATTATTGTGCTTGCCAGAACCATTCAGGCCAGCAAAGGGTTTTTCGTGAAGCAAACAGGCAAGGTCATGCCGGTGGGCCACTCGCCGCATTAATTCCATAATAATCTGATTGTTGTCGCAGGCAATATTGGTATTGGTAAAAACAGGTGTCATTTCATGTTGGCAGGGGGCAACTTCATTGTGCCTGGTTTTTGAAGAAATCCCAAGTTTCCAGAGTTCCTTATCTAAATCAGCCATATAGGAGGCGACCCGTCCACGGATTCGGCCAAAATAATGGTCTTCCATTTCTTGACCCTTTGGTGGTTTAGCACCAAATAAGGTCCGTCCGGTTAAGATCAAATCTTTTCGTTTCTTATACATTTCTCGTTCAATTAAAAAGTATTCTTGTTCAGCACCGATGGTCGTGGTTACTTTTTTAACAGTGTCTTTACCAAAGAGTTTTAAAATCCGAATTGCTTGGGTACTTAATACATCCATTGAGCGAAGCAAGGGGGTTTTTTTATCGAGGACCTGGCCGGAATAAGAACAAAATACGGATGGAATATAAAGGGTTGTATCTTTAACAAAAGCATAGGAGGTCGGATCCCAGGCCGTATAACCCCGGGCTTCAAAGGTTGCCCTTAAGCCGCCAGAGGGGAAAGATGAGGCATCCGGTTCGCCCTTAATCAGTTCTTTGCCGGAAAATTCCATAATTACTTTTCCTTCTTCGGTGGGGCTGATAAATGAATCATGTTTTTCGGCCGTGATCCCCGTCATTGGCTGGAACCAATGGGTAAAATGAGTCGCCCCTTGCTCCAGAGCCCAATCCATCATGGCATTGGCCACGACCTCGGCGATATTTTCTTCGAGTTGCAAGTCTTCTCGCATGGTTTGAAGCATTGAGGCATAAATATGTTTGGGCAAGCGTTTGCGCATGACACTGGAATTAAATACCTTTGATCCAAAAAGATCGGATACGCCTTCCTTTATTGAATTAGTCATCTGTTTCCTCCTGTTTTGTAAGATTGACAAAGCCTTAATAACAAAAAAAGCCCTTGGGAAAATAAACGATGCATTTCCTAAGCGCCATTGCTATTATCATTTTGTGGCGTTCACCACGTCTAAGATGCCTTTATTATAAAACATCAAAGTCAGATTGTAAAGGGCCCAATTTAAAAAAATAGTGTAATCCTTATCACTTTAAGCCTTTTTTTTGGAGGTTTTTTTTTAGTTTTCCCTAAAACTATGGTATAATCAATAGTTAATTGAAGTCTCTTTATAAAAGAATAAGGCTAAGAGTTTATAAGAAAGTGGTGGGTTTATGAAAAATATTAAAGTGATGATCGTCGATGATTCAACTTTTTCGATAGCGGTTCTTAAGCGGATGTTGGTAAAAGATGGACTGGAGATTGTGGCCACAGCATTGAACGCCAAAGAAGCGGTTGAAAAAGCGGTCCTTACTAAGCCGGATTTAATTACCATGGATATGACCATGCCCGATGCTGATGGTATTGCCTGTTCAAAGGAAATCCTAAAGCACTTAAAAGATGTTAAGATTATTGCCATCTCGGGGATGATGGATGAGGAAATTATCAACCAGGCCCAAAAAGCAGGCATTAAAGGCTACTTGCAAAAGCCCGTTAATCAGGATGACTTAGATGCCTACATCGAACGCCTCTTTGAAGGGGAAGAACTTTATCAGGTGCTAAAGGATAATTTTGAAGAAGCCTTTAAAGAATCGATCTTTGGTTTTTTAAAAAGAGAAATTGGTGGTGCGGTTAAGATGGAAAAAATCTTAAGCCATCCGACAACAACCAATTCCTCTGGGGTATCGGTGGCCATTGGTATTATTGGTCGCCATGATGGCCGCTTGATTATGGATATGTCTGAGGACACAGCCCTAGCCATGACAAAAAAAATATTGCAAGATGACGCTCAAGAGATAACGGATGCCATTAATTTCCTCAGTGAATTTACCAATATTATTGCCGGCAATGCCTGTTCACTTTTAAATGGTTTTAATCGCTCGCTGGGCCTTCGGGTTTCGCCGCCGACGGTCTTTCGGGGGAAAGATATTATCATTTCGATTGGCGATATTAGCAGTGAAAGCTTTATCATCAAAACCGATCTAGGGGAAGTTTTTATGAATGTTGGCTTCCAAAAAGGAGGTGTCGAATGGATGTAACAGTGATTAATCCCTTTATTTCAGCAGTAACCGATGTGATGCCGCAATTGGGATTTGAAAAGATCGTCCTTAAAGGTCAAAGTGAAAAGCCTAAAAAAATCCTAGCCAGTGGAATCCTCTTAACCTTGGGGATTGTTGGCGATAAAAAAGGAAATGTTGCCTACGTGATCGATAGCCAAGGGGCAAAGCAGATTGCTTCGGTAATGATGATGGGGATGCCGGTTGAAGAACTGGATGATATGGCCAAGAGTGCGATTTCCGAGTTGTCAAATATGTTAACGGCTAATGCGGCTATTTATTTTTCAAATGACCAAGTCATTATTGATATTTCGCCACCAACCATGCTAACGGGCCAAGATGTTGAATTAAGCATGACCAAGGACCAGGTAAGCTGTGTTGAATTTGATATAGATGGCATTAAGCTAGAAATTAATGTTGCCTTGGCTTAAGAAAACAAAAAATAAATTGAACAATAAAGAACAATGAAGGTCGAACATCCCCAGATAACTCTCGGGGAGGGGTTATCTTTGTTGTTCTTTTTTTATTTTTTGATAGGTGGAGAAAAAGAAGGGTTATGAAAAAAAATGTAAATTAAATTTTAAAAAAATACGCTTATGAAAATAAAAAATAGTTTTCACAAGCACCTGCTTATGTTATAATAATTCGGGAAAGATTGATGAGAATAAAAATATAAAGTGGACTGAACCTGTATTTAAAGGAAGGAATGAGTAGATGTCGATTTCTGTATTAGTAGGAGCCCAATGGGGCGATGAAGGCAAAGGGAAAATGGTTGATTACTTTGCTGGCCAATCGGATCTGATTGTCCGCTTTCAAGGAGGCGACAATGCCGGACATACGGTTATCAATGATTATGGCATCTTTAAACTTCATTTAATTCCTTGTGGTATCTTTAATAACGATTGTTTAAGCCTGATTGGAACTGGTGTCGTGGTCAATCCGGATGTCTTACTGGGTGAAATAGACCAAATTGAAGGGGCCAATGTCAGTATTGCGGGCCTAAAGATTTCGTCAAAGGCTCATATTCTTTTGCCTTTTCATCAAAAACTGGATGAATTAATGGAAAAAAGTGGTGGTATAGGGACGACAAAACGAGGGATAGGCCAGGCTTATGCTTATAAAGCCATGCGAAAAAGCTTGCGTTTTGAGGACCTTCTCGATCTTCAAGGGGCCAAAGAGAAGCTTGAAGAAATTGTCCCCTTGGTTAATAATCAAATGGCTTCTTATGGGATAGAAGCCTATAGAGTTGATGCTTTGTATGAAAAATGTTGCATGTGGGCCGATAAATTAAAAGCCTTAATTATCGAACCCGTTGAGTTTATCCATAAGATGGTTGATGAGGATAAAAAGATTCTTTTTGAAGGTCAATTAGGGGCCATGAAAGATATCGATTTGGGGATTTATCCCTACGTTACCTCATCCCACCCCATTGCCGCTTACGCAGCCGTAAGTGGTGGCTTTCCGGCTAAAAAAATTGATAAGGTGATTGGTGTGGCCAAGGCCTTTTCAAGTGCCGTTGGGGCCGGACCCTTTCCCAGTGAATCCTCTGACCACAGCATTGACCTCTTACGGGGAACGGGTCAGAAGCCTGATGATGAATTTGGGGCTCGAACGGGCCGATCAAGACGCTTAGGTTGGCTTGATATTCCTGTCCTTAAATACACCCATAGAATTAATGGCTACGATGAATTAGCCCTTTGTAAAATTGATAAACTGGATAATTTGCCAGAAATTAAAATCTGTGTCGATTATAAATTGGATGGAAAAGTTATTTCTTATTTCCCCGGGACCAAAGACCTTGAAAAAGTCGAGCCGGTTTACTTAAGTCTTCCCGGCTGGATGAGTGACACCAGTAAGATTCGAAAAATTGATGACCTACCTGTAAATGCTAAAAAATACATTGAAACGATTGAAAAGTTAGTCAAAACGACGATCGCCTATGTTGGGGTTGGCCCTAACCGTGACGATTTGGCGATTCGATAAGTAAAATACCTGATTGCATGCAATCAGGTATTTTTTGAAGAAATAAGAGTGGAGGTAAAATAATGTCGTATTACAAAAGAGATAAAGAAGCCTGGTTGGTCTTGGCTGATGGAAGTGTTTTTGAAGGTTATAATTTTGGACGGGAGGGAACCACCATTGGTGAGATCGTCTTTACAACCGGCATGACCGGTTATCAGGAAGTATTGACCGATCCTTCTTATTATGGGCAAATTGTTTTGCAAACCTATCCCTTAATTGGCAATTATGGGATTAATACCGACGATATGGAATCCAAGCGCAGCTGGGTTAATGGCTACATTGTCAAAGAATGGTGTGAAGAGCCGTCTAACTTTAGAAACGCTAAAAATATTAATACCTTTATGAAAGAACAGGATAAAATTGGTATCTGGGATGTTGATACCCGAGCCATTACCCGAAAAATTAGAGACCATGGGACCATGAATGGGGCCATCACCACCGAAGACTTGACCCAAGGAAAAGAAATTTTGCTTGAGAAAATCCGCTCTTTTAAGGTCGAAAAACCGGTCCAAGTCGTTACTTGTAAAAATAAGGGCTGGTATTATAGCCAGCAAAACCGGGCCAATCATGTCGCCTTGATCGACTATGGCTTTAAGCAAAGCATTTTAAAAGTGCTTTTAAATCTGGGTTGCAATGTGACGGTGATGCCAGCAAATACGACCATTGAAGAGATTAAAACCCTTAATCCTGATGGGATCATGCTGTCAAATGGACCGGGGGATCCGGCTGAAAATCCCAAATTAATTGAGAATATTAAGGATTTTGTGAATTATGGAAAACCGATTTTTGGCATTTGTTTAGGCCACCAACTCTTGGCTTTGGCCATGGGTGGGCAAACGGTAAAATTAAAGTATGGCCACCGGGGGATGAATCAGCCGGTTAAGGACATTGAGAAAGATCGGGTCTTTATTACGAGCCAAAACCATGGCTACACCGTTGTCCCGGAAAGTATTGATGCGGCCATTGGAACAATGACCCATTATAATTTAAATGATAATACCTGTGAAGGGATTGACTATAAAAAGATTCACGCCTTTACCGTTCAATTTCATCCGGAGGCCAGTGCTGGGCCTAACGATACCGGCTACTTATTTAGACGATTTACCGATTTAATGGAAAGGGGGCAGCAGGGATGCCTTTAAAAAGTGATATTAAACGAGTCCTAGTTATTGGTTCTGGGCCGATTATCATCGGCCAGGCAGCAGAGTTTGATTATGCCGGAACCCAGGCCTGCAAGACCTTGCAAAAAGCCGGACTGGAAGTAATCTTAATCAACTCCAACCCGGCTACCATTATGACCGACAAGGCCATGGCCGATAAGATCTACATTGAACCCTTGACCCTAGAAGTGGTTAGGCGAGTCATCCTACTTGAAAAACCCGATAGTATTTTATCAACCTTGGGCGGCCAAACCGGCTTAACCTTGTCCATGCAATTAGCCAAGGAAGGTTTTCTTGCTGCACATAATGTTAAATTGCTGGGGGCTAATCTTGAAACGATTGAAAAGGCCGAGGACCGCCAAGCCTTTAAAGATATGATGCGGGAAATTGGTGAGCCCTCAATCCCCTCTGAGGTCGTTAACACAGCTGAGGCCGCCGTGGCCTGGGCGAAAAATATGGGCTATCCGGTGATTGTTAGGCCAGCCTTTACCATGGGTGGGACTGGTGGCGGGATTGCCCATAATCCCGAGGAACTGATGGAGATTGCCATCAATGGGATTCGCTTGTCACCGATTTCTCAGATTTTAGTTGAAAAAGGGATTTCTGGCTGGAAAGAAATTGAATTTGAAGTCATGCGTGATGCCAAGGGCAATGTTATCAGCGTTTGTAGTATGGAAAACTTTGACCCGGTCGGCATTCATACCGGTGACTCGATTGTGGTCGCCCCCTGCCAGACCTTAAGCGATAAAGAATTTCAAATGCTTAGAACGGCGGCCTTAAAGATTATCTCGGCCTTAAAGGTTGAAGGTGGTTGTAATTGCCAATTTGCCCTTAATCCAGAGAACTTTAATTACGCCGTCATTGAAGTTAATCCCCGAGTGTCACGGTCGTCAGCCCTAGCCTCAAAGGCGACCGGCTATCCCATAGCCAAGGTGGCTACCCAAATTGCCATTGGCTATTCACTCGATGAAATCACCAATGAGGTAACTGGAACAACAGCCTGTTTTGAGCCAGCCATTGATTATATTGTGGTAAAATTCCCCCGCTGGCCCTTTGATAAATTTGTCTATGCCAAACGAACACTGGGGACCCAGATGAAGGCGACCGGTGAGATTATGGCCATTGGATCAAGTTTTGAACACGCCATGATGAAGGCGGTTCGGTCGATTGAACTGGGCATGGAAACTCTAACAGTCCAGAAATTAGTTGATGCCAGTGATGCCGAAATTATGACCATGCTGACTAACTCCGATGATGAACGGGCCTTTGTGGTTTACGAAGCCATTAAACGAGGAGTACCGCTAGAAAGCATTACCGCCCTGACAAAAATTGATATGTGGTTTTTAGATAAGATGCGCCATCTGGTCATTATGGAAAAAGACTTGCAGACAGAAGAATTGACCCCCGAACGAATTCGGGTGGCCAGAGAGTTAGGCTTTCTTGATAAAACGATTGAAGAATTATCGGCCACGACCATTGGTGAAGACCTTAAGCAATACGCCTCCTTTAAGATGGTTGATACCTGTGCTGGCGAATTTAAAGCCCAGACCCCTTATTTTTACTCTACCCGAGATGCTGAAAATGAAGCAGCCCTCTTTATTAAGGACCATCCTAGCGATAAAAAGCGGATCCTCGTCCTAGGTTCTGGCCCGATTCGGATCGGTCAAGGGATTGAATTTGATTATTGTTCAGTCCACTGCGTTTGGGCTCTTAGGGAAAAAGGCTATGAGGCCATTATTGTTAACAATAACCCGGAAACGGTATCGACCGACTTTGACACTTCAGACCGTTTGTATTTTGAACCCTTAACCAAGGAAGATGTCCGCTCGGTGGTGGAAACGGAAAAACCGCTCGGGGCCATCGTCCAGTTTGGCGGCCAGACGGCCATTAAACTGACCCGCTATCTAGAGGAAATGAATGTCCCGGTCCTGGGAACCTCGCCTAAAAATATTGATGCCGCCGAAGACCGAGAAGTCTTTGACCAGCTACTTGAACGCTGTGGAATTCCCAGACCCCAAGGGGAAACGGTCTTTACTACCGATGAGGCGGTCGAAGTCGCTAAGCGACTAGGCTTTCCGGTCCTCCTGCGGCCTTCTTACGTCTTGGGCGGGCAAAACATGATTATTGCCTACCAAGCTGAAGATGTGGTTGAGTATATGGATATTATCACCAATGTGGCACTAGAAAATCCAGTCTTAATCGATAAATACCTAATGGGTAAAGAAGTTGAGGTCGATGCCATTTCTGATGGGGAGAATTACCTGATTCCTGGTATTATGGAGCATATTGAACGAGCCGGTGTCCACTCGGGCGACTCCATCTCGGTTTATCCGCCTCAAACCCTGAGTGAGGAAATTAAAAAAACAATTGTCGATTATACCGGACGTTTGGTTGCGGCCCTAGAGATTGTCGGCCTTGTTAATATCCAATATGTCATTTACGAAAACCAGGTTTATGTCATTGAAGTTAATCCTCGCTCATCTAGGACGGTCCCCTATATTTCCAAGGTGACTGATATTCCCATGGTTAACTTAGCGACCAAGATGATGCTTGGTGAAAAATTAGCAGACTTAGGCTATAAGCCCGGCCTACACCCGGAAGGAGACTATGTGGCCGTCAAGGTCCCCGTCTTTAGTTTTGAAAAACTTCAAGATGTCGATGCCCAATTAGGACCGGAAATGAAATCAACCGGAGAAGTCCTTGGTGTGGCCAAAACTTTTGCCGATGCCTTGTATAAGGGCCTAGTGGCCGCCGGAAACCATTTAGAGCGGTCTGGTGGGGTCTTATTAACGGTTAAAGACCGGGATAAAAAAGGGATTGTCGCCATTGGCCGCCAGTTCCATGACCTGGGCTTTAAGATCTATGCCACGGTCGGGACGGCCCTGATTCTTAATGAAAAGGGGATTCCTGCTAAGGTGGCTCGGCGAATGTCGGAGCGTAAGCCAAATATTGGCAATCTCTTAGAAAGTGGCAAGGTCAATTACGTTATTTCCACTTCCACTAAAGGGCGACTACCGATGACCGATAGTGTCCGCATGCGACGAAAATCAGTTGAGTCATCAATTAGTCTACTGACCTCACTAGATACCGCCCAAGCCCTGCTCGATTGCCTAAAATCGAATCGGACCATGGAGAAAATTGAGTTGGTTAATATTAGAGATATTTAATAAGAGCGAAAAATTTTTAAAAGACACCTTAGCAAAGAGCAAGTAAATAAATAGTCAAAAAAGAGGAATCCTATCAAATTGATTGATTAGAGACCTCTTTTTTGTTAGAATAAAAAGCAGTGAATCATTTAGATAATTACCGAGACACTAGGAGAAAGATGCGGATGAAGAAGAAATTTAATTTTTTTAAATATTTAGGATTTGGAATTTTGTTCGGGGTCCTTTTTTTAGTAATTGGCTCCTATTATAGTCGTCTAATCAATCAGGAATTACAAGATGAAGCCCAGATTTTTTTAACGGAAGTGGCTAATCAAAGTGTCTCTATAGTTGAAGGAAAGATCAAGGCTCAAGCAGAACGGCTAAATTTTTTGGCCCAGCTGATTGAATTTAGTAAGCTAGAGACTCAAGATGACATGCTTGCCTTAGTAAGGGACCAAGCAAAAACCTTAAGCTTTGAGGATATGGGGGTGGCCCTTGCTGACGGCCAATTAAAGGCCCTTGATGGAAGCATTACTGATATCAACGATTATCCCATTTATAAAGAGGTGATGAATGGGGAGACGGTAATCTCGGATAAAATTATTTGGGGGCAAAAGAAGCAAAGAAATAATGTTTATGCTAGCCCCATTAAAAAAGGGGGCCAAGTGATCGGGGCTCTTTATGGGACAGTCAATACCAGTGAATTAGCCACCTTTCTTGATCAAGAAACCTTTCAAGATAAGGGCTATTCCCATATTGTTAAAAGCAATGGGGATTTTGTTTTTTATTCCGACCACCAAAATAGCCCCCAAGAAGCAACAAATCTCTTTGAATTTTGGCAGGATAAAGAATTGCAAGAAGGCGATAAATTTAAAGAAATTCAAGCAAAAATGGTAGCTGGCTTAAGCGGCTATACCAGGGGCAACTACGCTGGCCTTGACCGCTACATCTATTATACGCCCCTGACCATTAACGATTGGTTTTTGATTTCGGTGGTGCCAGTCACAGCTGTTAATCAGCAAGCGGATATTATCAGTCGTTATAGCAGGCTAATGATCAATATTGGTTTTACCGTTATTAGTTTATTATTTCTAGGGATTCTGATTCTTCAAGATCGCTCGAAAAAAAAATTAGAAAACATTGCCTATATCGATGAGGTTACTGGTGGCCATAATTGGCAAAAATTCAAACTAAATGCTAGTAATATTTTTAAAAACAACCAGTTTGGCAAGTATGTGATGATCTTTTTCGATATTGACCGTTTTCGTTTTATCAATGAAGAATACGGCCACGAAACTGGCGATGCCTTGCTTAAACTGGTGATGGCCATCTTAGAAGAGACGAACAGGCCGGGCGAAACCTATGGCCGGGTGTCAAATGATCATTTTGTGGTTCTCTGTCAAGCTGCTGATGATGATAAATTTAGTCAGCGGATTGAGCGTTTTACCAAAGACTTGAATGAAAAAAAGGAAGCCATCCAGATCCGGGGGAAAATTATCTGTCAGTTTGGTATTTGTGATATTATGGATTCAGAAAAAGATAACCTGGAAAAGGTCAGAGAAAAAGCCAATATGGCCAGAATTGAAGCAAAACGCAGAGATAATATGGTCTGGTTTTTTTATTCAAATGATTTTCAAGAAAAAATCGGCAAAGAAAAAGAGATTATTGACAGCATGGAAAATGCCATTAAGTGGCGGGAATTTGAAATGTACTTACAACCCAAGTATGACTTAAATACCAAGGCCTATTGTGGCTGTGAAGCCTTGGTCCGGTGGAACCGTTTGGCCGGGAGTTTTCTTTATCCCAGTGACTTTATCCCGGTTTTTGAAAAAAATGGCTTTATCGCCAAGCTCGATGCCTATATGATGGAAGAAGCCTTTAAGACGATTAAGAAATGGGAAGAGGCTGGTCACCAAGAGATTAGTATGTCGGTTAATGTATCCCGAAAAAACTTAAACTATTGCTCCTTTATTCCCAACCTTTTAGCCATGGCCGAAAAATATAAGATTGATACTAAATTAATTGAAATTGAATTAACTGAATCGAGTATTTTTGAGGATATTGACCGGATGATTGAAGTTGGAACAAGCCTAAGGAAACATGGCTTTAAAATGTCCATGGATGATTTTGGCTCTGGTTATTCCTCGGTTAATATCTTGGCCAAATTACCACTGGATACCATTAAGATGGATCGGGGCTTTTTTAATGATAACTTTAGAGAAAAAAAGGGCTATGTGGTGGTTGAATCAGTGATCAAACTGATTAAAAAGTTGGGACTAACGGTGGTCGCCGAAGGGATTGAAATGGAAGATGAAATTATCCTACTGAAAGATTTGAAGTGTGATATTGTCCAGGGTTATTACTATGGCAAACCCATGCCGGTTACGGATTTTG
>CAZJGM010000018.1:0-24198 GCA_964545675.1 uncultured Lachnospiraceae bacterium
AAAACAATAGAAAAAAAAGAGCGAGAAGAATTTTTTCACTTAAAAAAAATAAAAGATAAAACAAAATAACAAAAACTGATCTTACCCCCTAAACCCGGACACGGATTTAGGGGGTTTTACTATGTCAAAAAATTTATTTCAATTTAAATTAGTATTAGAGTATTTGCCTGGTTACTAACCATGATAAATTGTTTCTTTTGCTAAAAGAGTAGCATCTGATTTTTCAAGCAGGTCAATGGCTTTTTCTTCTTGATCAGTTTTTAAGATAATTAAAGGAGCCCCTAAGTTATTAGGCATAACAAAGGAATAAACATATTCAATATTAATATCATTGCTTGAAAGTAGGGTGAATAAGTCACTTAAACTGCCTACCTTATCGCTAGGATCAACGGCTAAGACCTTGCTTTGCTTGACTACGTGACCAGCTTCTTTTAGGGCTAGGGCCCCCTTTTCGGGCTTATCGACAACAAGCCTTAAAATGCCAAACTCAGCACTATCAAAAACAGAAATAGCTCGAATATCGACACAGGCATCCTTTAGCACCTTTGTAATCTCACATAATTTCCCCTTCTTGTTTTCAATAAAGATAGATAATTGATTGATTAACATAAGAGACCTCCATTATTTTTCATTTCTTAGATCAACGATGCGTTTTGCTTTTCCTTCTGATCGTTCTAAAGTTTTTGGTTCGACCAGATGGATACCGGCATGAATACCGAGGACAGTATGGAGTTTTGATTCGATTTGCTGATAGAGATTATCTAAAAGCGTAACCGATTCGAGAAGATTTGAATCACTAACTTCCACATCGATTTCGATTCGGTCTAAGTATCCTTTTTTAAAGATCCGAATTTGATAATTGCTGCCAATGCCCTTGATTCCAAGAAGAACCCCTTCAATTTGTGATGGAAAGACATTGACACCGCCGATAATCAGCATATCATCGGTACGACCGGTAATCTTAGCCATTCGGACGGTGGTTCGGCCACAGGTACAGGGAGAGAAATCCAAGCGACTAATATCTTTGGTACGGTAACGAATTAGTGGTAGGGCCTCTTTGCTAATCGGAGTAATAACCAACTCACCGACTGACCCTTCTGGTAAGACTTCCAAAGTTTCGGGATCGATGATTTCGGCAATAAAATGATCTTCACAGATATGCATGCCTTGGAGGGCTAGGCATTCGCCCGAAACCCCAGGACCAATCAATTCACTCATCCCGTAATTTTCAGTGGCGAAAAGTCCCCAAGCTTCATTAAGTTTTTTTCGCATTTCTTCGGTTGATCCTTCGCCACCGAATAAACCATATTTTAAAAAGAGATCTTTTTTAGGATCAAGTCCCATTTCATAGGCAACTTCAGCCAAATGAAGAGCATAGGAAGGCGTTGAAATTAAAGTCGTTGCTTCAAAGTCCTGCATAATCATGATTTGTTTTTTGGTATTACCACTTGACATGGGAATGACACCAGCACCGACTTTTTCAAGCCCCTGTTGGAGGCCAAAGGCACCGGTAAAGAGACCAAAACCAAAGGAGATATGGGCAGTGTCCTGATTGGTGACCCCAGCCATGGTGACAAGTCTAGCGATTAATTCACGCCAAACATTCAGGTCATTGTGGGTATAACCGACAACTGTTGGTTTGCCAGTGGTTCCTGATGAAGCATGATAGCGGACAATTTCATTCTTTGGCTTGGCAAACAAGCCAAAAGGATAGTTTTGACGTAAATCCTCTTTTGTCGTTAGTGGTAACAAATGGAGATCATCTAGGGAGCGAATATCATCAGGATGAACGCCCTTTTCCTTAAACATCTTTCGATAGTAGGGAACATGATCGTAGACACGGTGGATGGTTGTTTTTAAACGTTCAAATTGGATAGCTCGGATTTGATCACGAGACAAAGTTTCGTTTTGAGACCAGATTTTCATAAATTTCCCCTTAAGTTTATCGTTTAATTATTTTTTTGGTGGTTTCCAAGAACTCTTTAATGAAACAATTTGATTCAGTACTGGTGTTCCTGGGCTTGAATACTTGGGATCAACGGAGAAGAAGCCATTTCGAATTAATTGAAGTTTTTCAAAAACTTTCATGTCACCGACTACTGGTTCGGCTAAGGCTTTTACAATTTTTAATGAATTGGGATTGATCCGCTCTTTAAAATTATCAGTGGTGATGTCAAGTGTTTCATCAAGAAGATAATCATAGAGATGAATTTCAATTTCTTTAGCGTGACTGGCTTGGACCCAATGGATGGTTCCTTTGACCTTTCGACCGCTAAAGCCAGAGCCCGATTTAGTTGCTGGATCGTAAGTGCATTTTAATTCGATGATTTTTCCAGATTCATCTTTGATTACGTCGGTGCAGACGATAAAATAAGCACCCCTTAGGCGGACTTCATTACCAGGGAAAAGACGATAATATTTTTTTGGTGGATTTTCTAAAAAATCAGAACGTTCAATATAAATTTCACGACCAAAAGGGGTTGAATAGTGACCCATTTCAGGATTTTCTTGATTGATGGGAACATTAAGCCATTCTATTTCATTTTCGGGATAATTAGTGATGGTAACTTTCAAAGGATCGAGGACGGCCATCAAGCGGGGAGCTTTTAATTTAAGGTCATCGCGAATAAAATGTTCTAGCATGGCTATATCAACAGTGCTATTGGTTTTGGCCACACCGATGGCTTCACTAAAGGCTTGAATCGATTCAGGCGTATAGCCCCTGCGACGAAGGCCTGAGATAGTGACAAGTCTTGGGTCATCCCAGCCATCGACGATTTCTTCATCGACTAATTGTTTTAAAAAGCGTTTGCCAACAATGGTCCGGGTTAAATTAAGTTTGGCAAATTCAATTTGGCGTGGGGGCTCATCTTTAAAATCATCAATATTATTAAGCACCCATTCATAAAAAGGACGATGATCTTCAAATTCTAAGGTGCAAAGAGAGTGGGTAATCCCTTCAATAGCATCTTCGATTGGGTGGGCATAATCATACATGGGATAAATGTGCCAGTCTTCTTCAAGGGCATGGTGGTCAGAATCAAGAATTCGGTAAATGATTGGATCTCTCATATTCATATTGGGGCTAGCCATATCGATTTTGGCCCGCAAAACATGGGAACCTTCTGGGAAGTCGCCGGCCTTCATTTGTTTAAAAAGTTTTAGATTATCATGGATGGCTCGATTCCTAAAAGGACTTTCTTTTCCCGGCTCAGTGAGTGTTCCTCGGTAGCTTCGCATCTCATCAGCCGAGAGATCATCGACGAAAGCCAGACCTTTTTCAATTAATTCAACGGCATACTTTGTCATTTCTTCAAAATAACTCGATGCATAAAAAAGGCGGTCTTCCCAGTCAATGCCCAGCCAGGTAAGATCTTCGATAATTGAGTCAACATATTCAACATCTTCTTTGGTTGGATTGGTGTCATCGAAGCGAAGATTAAATTTCCCCTGATATTGTTTGGCAATCCGGTAATTTAAAAGCGATGCCTTGGCGTGACCAATGTGGAGATAACCGTTAGGTTCTGGGGGAAAACGAGTGTGAACCCGGCCATTTGAATAACGTTTATTTTCGATATCTTGATCGATTATATTGGTGATAAAATTGCTTCTTTTTTCTATTATTTCCATTAAATCCTCCTGCTTTCATATCAAAATATGATACCATAAACAAGGTATTTTTACAATGAGAGCCGTTAAAAAAGAGCCCAATAGCAGGACTCTTTTAGGATTAGAGGAGGTGTTTTAAAAAATGGCCATTTTGGTAAAAAAGTTGACCATCGGCATAAAGTTCGCCCCCCTTTTTCATATCACAAAGCATATCCCAGTGGAGTAATGAGTCATTGACGGGCCCACACTCTGGGTAGGAACTACCAAGGGCTATATGGATGGTTCCACCAATTTTTTCATCAAAGAGCATATTTTTAGTAAAGCGATCGATGCCATAATTGGTGCCGATGGCAAATTCACCAGCATAATGAGACCCCTGATCGGTTTCAATGAGAGTTAATAAGAGTTCTTCACCTCGTTTAGCTGTGGCATCAATTACTTTGCCATTTTCAAATTTCAGACGGATATCTTCAATTTCTTGGCCTGCATAGATGCCTGGATAGGTAAATCGAATCGATCCGTTAAGACTTTCTTTAATCGGGGCGGTAAAGACTTCACCACTGGGGAAATTATGGTGGCCATCGGAATTAACCCAGGTGCGGTCTTTACAGCTTAGGGTCAGATCGGTATCTGGGGCAATAATCTTAAAGTCGCTTTTCTTATTGAGGAATTTAACCATCTGTTCTTGTTTATCATGGAGTTTTTTCCAAGCTTCAATGGGTTTGTCATGATCTAAAAAACAAGCCGTGTAAACAAATTCTTCATATTCAGCCAGCGACATTCCTGCTTCTTGAGCACCACTATGGGTCGGGTAGAGACACAAGGTCCAATCCATTTCCCTCTTTGCGACACGTTCTCGGTAGAGATTATTAATTGGGGCGGATGCTTTTTTTTGAAGGCCTATGCGCTCACTTGAAATTGATGTGAG
Source organism: uncultured Lachnospiraceae bacterium (assembly GCA_964545675.1). Classification (GTDB taxonomy): domain Bacteria; phylum Bacillota; class Clostridia; order Eubacteriales; family Eubacteriaceae; genus Acetobacterium. The sequence goes on from CAZJGM010000018.1 coordinate 4,538, forward strand.
GGCTTTTAAATTATAAGCACCGAGGATGGTTAAGACCTTATCGGCCTTTCCATAGGCTTCCATTAAAAGAGGGGAGTTAAAGCGGAGTTGATCATCACTGCCTTCTTTTAATAAAATTTCCGAAAGACCCTCAGGATTTATCAGGACACTGGCATGGGCACCTGCCTTTAAAATTTCCCGGTAAACTTCTTTAATCAGGGGAAGACTTAATTCTGAACCACGAATTAGAACCCATTCATTTTCTTTGACATATAAAGAATAGTGAACGAGCACCTTTGCATATTTTTTGAGCATCATTTTTTCTCCTTACCATTTTTAATTAGATTTAATTAGTCTAAGCAACAAACTTTCAACCTCTAATATAAACGAAAAATGAAATGATCTCAATAAATATTTCAAAAATTGATGACAAAATTTCTAAAATCATGTATAATACAGGCAGTATGGTAAATGATTCAATAAAAAATGGGAACTAAATTTAGATATGTCTCCATGTGCCATTTAAAAAAGTGATCATCAGACCTGTACATAAATTCAAGTGGAGGTAGCTCATGGAAGACAAAAGTTTAATTTGTCAAGATTGTGGTGAAGAATTTGTTTTTACGGTTGGAGAACAGGAATTTTATCAAGAAAAAGGTTTTGATAATGAACCTAAACGCTGTCGTGAATGTCGGGTAAAAAGAAAACAAAGCAGAAGACCAAGAGAGAGTAGTTTCTAGATGTGAGATCCCTTAGGGATCTTTTTTAGTTAAATGATTAAAAATAAAAAAATAAGGTGTTTAAGATGGACAAAGCCTATGTTTATATTATAAAATGTAGTGATGATACTTTGTATACAGGTTGGACTAATAATCTTGACAAACGAATTAAAAAGCATCAGGCGGGAAGTGCTGCAAAATATACAAGGGGACGATTACCGATTACCCTTGTTTACTATGAAGAAGTTAACAACCGATCCCAGGCCTTGGTGCGAGAAGCGCAGATAAAAAAAATGACTCGAACTCAAAAGAAATCCTTGATTGAGTTAAAGAATGATTGTCAAGAAAATTAAGAAGAATATTAAAAGGGGAACTTATGGATGGTGCGACTCAAAAGCTAGTCGACGGTAATCTTATTATTATTGTCTATGATCTTTTTATTCTCTGTCTTTTTTTGCTGGAACTTTTTTTATATAAAAATCAGGATCGTTATCAGAAGCAAGCAAATAAAAAGAAAAAAATTGGGCCAATACGCCTTTTTTTATTGAAATTGGCGACTAATTATCAACGTAGAGGAGTCTTAACGGTAACAGGGATTCTTTTTATCATCTCCTTACTTGTGATAAACAATCATCGTTTAGTTACTCTAGTAGAATTAGTTAGAATTACCATTAGCTTTATTATTTTTATTTTGATGATCGTTTTGGCGCAAAAATTATTGATTCAAAAAGATCGTTTTCAAGATGATATTGTATCAAGGTATGTTAACTTGATATTATATATAATCCTTGGTCACTGGTTTGTTTTGGTATCTACCTTTATTGAATCACCCACCCTGCCACTAGGTTTGATCGGATTAGGCTTTGCTCTAATATTAACTTTTTCAGTAATGGTTCAAGCAATTGCCAATCCTTCTTCAATTCGAAGTTCGGTATCAAAACGAAGGCGGTATCAGGAAACAGCCAGTATTTTAAAGGGAATGCTACTGCTTATCTTTTGTGAGCTGACGATTTTATATTTAATGATTTATAATTGTTTTATTACAGATCCAGACTTTTATTTTTCCAGTATCAATCGAGTCCTCGATGCCTTTGATATGTTTTACTATTTAATTGTCAGTTTTGCTACCATTGGCTATGGCGATATTCATCCGATGCGTTTTGATGGCCAAATTTACAGTGAAATGGTAGGAATTATCATCGGCTTATCTAGCATGTTTAGTACCGCCTGTTTCGTTGCCGCAGTGGTGGCTGGGGCAGGAAATAATGGGAATACCCCCAAGAAAGATAGAGAAAGTGAAGGGGAAGACTCTTCTAAGCCCATTAAAGAGTTAAAGAATAAAGAAGATTAAAAAGAGAAGGGAAGATTATGAAATTTTATATGGCTTTATGGTTTGCAAAAATCATAAATTTGGCAATCGGTCTGATCGACAAAAAAAGGGGAACCAATTTACCAGGGGAAAAAGCATTGGCTATTGATCCTTTATTTGTCAAACACTTTAAAGATATTGACTTTTCAAAAGTAATTTTTATTACCGGAACCAATGGAAAATCAACGACAACCAATTTAATTACCCATATTCTCAGAAAAAATGGGTTCAAAGTGGTTTCAAACTTAGAAGGGGCAAATTTATTAGCGGGAATTGCAACGATTTTGGCAAAAAACGCCTCTTTATCTGGTAAAATTAAAGCTGATTATTTTGTTTTTGAAACAGATGAACGCTTTTTGCCCTTAATTTATAAGCAATTTCCAGCAAAGACCATGCTGATTACCAACCTTCAAAAAGATCAGGTTCAACGCAATGGGGATCCGGACTTTATTGTTCGTAAAATTAAAGAAGTCATCCATTCAGATCTACGTTTAATTTTAAATAATGAAGAACCACGGTCCAAAGCCTTTGAACAATTTACCAAAGAAACAATTTATTATGGGATTGAAGATCATTTAGAATCGTTTGAAAAAGATTGGACTTACCCGACCCTTGCTTGTCCAGTTTGCAGCCATGATATTATTTTTACAAAACATTATATCGACAATGTTGGCCCGTTTTTTTGTAAGCATTGTGCTTTTAAAAGCCAAGAAAATCCTGACTATCAGGTGAAAAATATTGATTTTACTAAGCGGTCCTTTAGGGTCAATGATGTGCGTTTTGATATGCCCTATGATCTTCCTTTTATGCTTTATAATTATGCCGGTGCCTTGGCGGTTTGCCATGGGATTTGTAATATTTCAATTGAGCAAGCTGCAAGTGCCTTTGCTTCTTTTGAGAACATTGCCGGACGGTTTGAAATTATTAAATACAAAAATAAAACCATCCAGTATATGCGCATTAAACAAGAAAATCCCGATACCCTTCAAAGTGCCTTGAATATTGTGGCTTCTGATCAAGAAGAAAAGATGCTTTTACTTGGTTTATTTAAAATCGTTGATTTTATACCATTTTATACCAATACCTTTTATACCTTTGATTGTGATTTTAAAGCAGTGGTTAATTCACAGGTTGAAAGCTATCTCTGCTTTTCAGAAGATGTGGCCTATGATACGGCTAATCGACTTATTTATGAAGGCGTTGAGCCAGAAAGTATTACCATCTTAAATACAGATGCCATGGCAGAGATTTTTAAAGAGATTGAGAAAGCAAAAACAGATAATATTTATATGATTACCTGGTTGTCAACTTTTCATGCAATGAAAAAATATATTGAAGAAGGAGAGACCTTATGAAAACAATTATAAAGATTGCCTGGTTATTTCCGAATGTTTTTTCTCTTCATGGCGATCGGGGAAATCTTTTGGCTATTGAATTTGAATGTCGGCGACGGGGATATTGTCCAGAGGTTGAGATTATTTCTTTAGATAGCAAGGATTTTGATCCCTCCCACTACGATTTGATGCTTTGTCCACCGGGAGAAGTTAAAAATTTCAAGGCGGTAATTGCTTATTTAAAACCACACCAAGAAGCCTTAAAAACCTTTATTAAAAAATATCCCCTGTTAGTAACGGGGACATCGATTAGTCTTTTTGGTAATGGAATAAAACGTTTTGATGGCTCTTTGATCGAAGGACTTGAAATCATTAATATCAATAGCTTTGAAAACCAGCTGGTTTATGGTGATGACCTGTATTATCATTGTTTCTACAACGATTTAGAAATGGCGATTGTTGGAAACCAAATACAGACCATACAAATTGAAATCAATAAAGAACAGCCTTTTGGTATCTTACAGTATGGTTATGGGAATACGGGAAAAACCAAGGATGAAGGGATAAACAAAGAAAAAGCAATCTTTACCAATACCCTAGGTCCGCTTCTTGTTTGCAACCCCTGGTTAACCACTCAAATAATTGATGTGGTGGAAAAAAGCAAAAATTTAATAGCTTTTAAAGAAAAAAGAAATAATGAGCTAGAATTAAAGTCCTTAAAAACAAAGATTGATTTTATTAAGACTAAAAAATCAGAATTAACGCCCATCGATCAACGAATTGAGAAGTAGCCTAGATAGAAAAACAAGATGATAGGAGATAAAGCGTGGGAAAAATATTTGGAACAGATGGTGTTAGAGGCTTGTATGATAAAGAACTAAGCTTGGATTTGGCTTATAGATTGGGTCAAGCAGGGGCCAAAGTGTTGGGAAATTCGCATCAGCCTAAAATTGTGATTGGTATGGACACACGTTATTCCTGCCAATTTCTAGAAAAAGCCTTGATTGAAGGGATCCTTTCAGTTGGTGGTGAGGCGGTATCAGTTGGGGTTATGCCGACTCCAGCGGTAGCAGTGATTACCAGACAGATTGAGGCTGATGCTGGCATTGTTATTTCAGCTTCGCATAATCCCTATGAGTATAATGGCATTAAATTTTTTAATCATCAAGGATTCAAGCTGCCCGATGCAGTGGAAGATCAGATTGAAAGCTTAATTTTTGAAGGATCGCTACTGAGTGAAGAAAAAACAGGCAAGCATTGGGTGCTTGATTGTCCGGAAGCCTATTATTTAAGTCATATTAAAGAATCTGTTAAGACGGACTTAAAGGGTTTAAAAATTGTACTTGACTGTGCCAATGGGGCAGCGGCCTTTATTGGACCAGCATTTTTTGAGTCTTTGGGGGCAGAGGTTTTGGCAATTGGCGTTAATCCAGATGGCAAAAACATTAATAAGGATGTCGGATCAACCTACTTGCGGCCCTTGCAAAAAGCTGTTGTTGAAGCGAGAGCTGACATTGGTATAGCCATGGATGGCGATGCCGATCGATGTTTAGCCGTTGACAATGCTGGAAACATCATCGATGGGGACCAGATTTTAAACCTGATTGCCCGAGAAATGATGGCCCTTGGTCGATTAAAGCACAATACGGCAGTTGTAACAGTTATGAGTAATATTGGACTGGACCTAGCCTTAAAGGAAATTGGTTGCCAGACGGTTAAGACAGACGTGGGGGATCGCTATGTCTTAGAGACCATGCAAGCAGGAGGATATAATTTAGGTGGCGAGCAATCGGGGCACTTGATTCTTCTTGATTATAATACAACTGGAGATGGCATGCTAACAGCTCTTGTTCTTTTAGACCTTATTAAAAAAGATAAACGGGATATGAAAAAATTAGGAGAATTGATGACCATTTATCCACAAATTTTAGTCAATGCCCGAGTCCCTAATGAACGCAAAACTGATTATTTAAAGGATTTGGAGATTATAAAACAAATTGAAAAATTAGAAAAGCATTTTTCTGGGAAAGGAAGAGTGCTTATTCGACCTTCGGGGACCGAGCCCTTGGTACGGGTAATGATTGAAGGTGAAAATCAAGATGAATTGTCCCAGATGGCTCAGGAATTGGCGAGTTTAATTGAAGAACGTTTGAACAATGAAGGAAAAAACCAAAGGAGAAAATTATGTGCGGAATAGTAGGTTATATTGGCGATCGAGAGGCTCAGAATGTTCTCGTAGGTGGCTTAGCTCGTTTAGAATATCGAGGCTATGATTCGTCAGGTATTGCCATTCATGAGGGGAACAGCTTATCGGTTTTAAAAAAGCAAGGACGGATTGAAAATTTAATAAAAGAAGTAGAAAAAAATCCAATTCCCGGGCAATTGGGAATCGGTCATACGAGATGGGCAACTCATGGTATTCCATCGGATAATAATGCCCATCCTCATTGTAGTAATGATGGCAAATTAGCGGTTGTCCACAATGGTATTATCGAAAATTATTTAGAACTTAAAGAAGAACTTCAGGAAAAGGGTTATCGTTTTAATTCCGATACTGACACAGAAGTGATTGTTCATTTAATGGAAAGCCTTTATGAGGGTAAGATAGTTGAAACTCTGCAAAAGGTTATTAAACGCATAAGCGGATCTTATGCCTTAGGGATAATTTCTTCCGATGAACCGGGAAAAATGGTGGCCATTCGTAAAGATAGCCCACTAATTATTGGCATAGGGAAAAATGAAAATTTTATTGCATCGGATATTACAGCTATTCTCAACTATACAAGGGATGTATATTTACTTGAAGATGATGAAATTGCAATTGTCAAAAAAGGTGACATTGAAATAATCGATAAAGAAGGAAAAAGCCTTAAAAAAGAAATTCTTAAGGTCGATTGGGATCCCGGAGATGCGGAAAAAGGTGGCTATGATTATTTTATGATGAAAGAAATAATGGACCAACCAAAGGCCATTAGAGACGTTTTAACGGGACGATGTCATCTTGATGGGATTAGCTTTGATAATATTAATCTCGATATAGAGGCCATTAAAAAGATTAATCGAATCCAAATTGTTGCTTGTGGGACGGCCTATTATGCTGGAATGGTGGGAAAGTACTATTTTGAAAAATTAGCTCGTGTTAGTGTCGAGACTGAGACGGCATCGGAATTTCGCTATAATAATCCGATCATTGATAAGCATACCCTCCTAATTGTCATTAGCCAATCCGGTGAGACGGCCGATACCTTAGCAGCCCTTCGTCTTGCCAAGTCAAAAGGGGCAAGGGTTTTAGCTGTAACCAACGTCGTTGGAAGCACCATTTCAAGAGAAGTTCATGACGTGATCTATACCAATGCCGGACCGGAAATAGCCGTTGCTTCAACAAAGGCTTACGTAACCCAACTTGCCTGTATGTTAATGTTAGCCGGTCATATCGGCAAATTAAATGGTAAACTTACAAAAGAAGGGCAAGAGCAGATCTGTAAGGGCTTAATTAAAACAGAGGACCAAATTAATCAAGCCTTTAAATGGAAAGAAACGATTAAAGCCTTTGCCGAAAAAAACAAAGGTGAGGAACATGTATTCTATATCGGACGAGGCCTTGATTATTATGCTTGCCTAGAAGGATCGCTTAAATTAAAGGAAATCTCCTACATTCATTCCGAAGCTTATCCGGCGGGAGAATTAAAACATGGCCCAATCGCCTTAATTGAAGAGGGAACGATTGTCGTGGCAATCTGCACTCAAAAAAAGGTATTTGAAAAAATGATAAGCAATATAAAAGAAGTAAAAGCACGAGGTGCTTATGTATTAGCAATTGTCCAAGAGGAACATAAAAACATTGAATCGGAAGTTGATGAAGTCTGGGTAATTCCCAATATGGATGATGATATTACACCGATTCCGACAACTGTTTACCTTCAATTATTAGCTTATTATTTGGCTGATGCAAGAGGAAGCGATATTGATAAGCCGAGAAATTTAGCAAAAAGTGTCACTGTAGAATAGAAAAAATATGACTAAGAAAGAAAGTGAATGAATCAATTTAAACAATACAAGCTTAGTGATGAAATTATAAAAGCCCTAGATAAGCTCGCTTACTTAGAGCCAACAAGGGTCCAAGAAGAAGTTATTCCACTTATTTTAAAACAAAAAGATATTTTATGTCGGTCTCAAACAGGTAGTGGGAAAACAGCAGCCTTTGGGATTCCTATTATTGAACAACTTGATTGGGATGAAAACAGCCCTCAAGTGCTCGTTTTAACACCGACAAGAGAATTAGCCATTCAAGTCCATGAAGATCTTTTTAATATTGGACGTTTTAAACGCATCAAGGCAGCACTTGTTTTTGGCAAATCACCGGTAAAAAGGCAGGAGAGAGAACTTAAACAAAAAACCCATCTAGTCATAGGAACCCCCGGGCGGGTGATGGACCATATTGTCAGGGGTAATTTAAAAACCGAATCGATTAAGTATTTGGTTATTGATGAGGCCGACGAGATGCTTAATATGGGCTTTATCGATCAGGTTGAAGAAATTATTGAAGAATTACCGGAAAATCGGACGACTATGCTTTTTTCAGCGACCTTTGAACCAGCCATTCAAGCACTTTCCCAAACGTATTTAAAAAATCCTACGGTTATTGAAGTGGAGGACCAATTTAAGTCATCTGAAGCCATCAGCCAATGGAAAATTGAGGTTGGTCGCGATAACCGGATGGAAATATTAAAAGATATAATGATTGCTGAAAATCCAGATTCAGCTATACTTTTTTGCAACACCCAAGACCAAGTTGATTTTGTGGTTGACTTTCTGGGCAAGGGTAATCGGGCTTTTCGAAAAATTCATGGGGGCATGGAACAAGACCAACGAACCTTAGTCATGCACGCCTTTAAAAAAGGTGATTTTCGTTATCTAGTCGCAACTGATGTGGCTGCTCGTGGCATTGACGTGGATTCGGTGGAACTAATCGTTAATTGTGAGGTGCCATGGGAAAAAGAAACCTATACTCATCGGATTGGTCGAACGGGACGACAGGGAAAAGAGGGAAAAGCAATTACCCTTTACTCATCACGAGAGGAATTTCGTTTAAGTGAGATTCGAGAGTCTTCTGAGGATGATATTTCGGATTTTGAATGGCCGGAAGACTTTGATCAGATGAAAATGGCCTACACCAAGAAGATTGATAAGAAACCCAAAGCCAAAAAAGGGAAGGCAGACGAGTTAACAAAAGATATTACCAAAATTCATATCAATGCCGGAAAAAAGACCAAGTTACGGCCAGTTGATGTGGTCGGAACTCTTTGCAATATTCCCGGCATGGAAGCAGATGATATTGGGGTAATCAGTATTTTAGATATTTCGGCCTTTGTTGAAATTCTTAACGGCAAGGGTCAAATGGTTTTGGCTGCACTTCAAGAAAAACCAATTAAAGGACGATTGCGAAAAGTAAGTCTTGCTAATGATAAACCGATTGTTGCAAGACGGAAAATAAAACATTTTAACCGTTAGGAGTCTAAAAATGCATTTTCATGAAGCAATTAAAAATTTTGAAACGACAATTTTAGAAGAAGTCAAAGTTAAAGAGATCATTCTTAATTTTATTCGGCAAAATGAAGACGTGCTTAGACGGGATAATGAAATAGCCCATTTGACGGGGTCGTCGATAATTTTTAATCAAAGGTGGGATAAAGTTTTGATGGTTTATCATAATATTTATAAGTCTTGGGCTTGGACAGGTGGTCATGCTGATGGGGAAGAAGACCTATTGGCTCTGGCACTTAGGGAGGCGAAGGAAGAAACGGGGCTTAAAAATATTCAAGTGGTTTCAGAAGAAATTATATCTCTTGATATTCTGCCGGTGATCGCTCATTATAAAAACGAGTCTTATGTACCACCGCACCTTCATCTTTCAGTTACCTATATTTTTCAGGCTGATGAGAAAGAAGTCTTATCCATTAAAAAAGACGAAAACTCTGGCGTAAAATGGATTCCCGTTAATGACTTAGACAAATACGTAAGTGAAGACCAGATGATTCCGATTTATAAAAAGATAATTAAAAAAGCATCTACCCTTTATTTAGAAAAATAGTAAATTATCTAAAAAAAAGTAGGTGGATTATAATTTAGAGAGAGAGAAACAATGTCAATTTTAAAAGCAATTGAATTTTCAGCCAATGCCCATCTGGGCTATTATCGAAAAGGATCGAATCTTCCCTATATTACTCATCCCTTTGAAGTGGCAAAAATTCTAGCAAAGGCAGTTGACCCGGATAAAAATGAAGCCTTGATCAGTGCGGGATTACTCCACGATACGGTTGAGGATACGGCAATTAGTCTTGACGATATTCGCCGAGAGTTTGGTGAGGAAGTGGCACTACTAGTGGCTTCTGATTCAGAAGATAAAAGTAAGAGTTGGGAAGAACGAAAGCAGGCAACGATTGATTTTTTAAGAGATCAAGCAAGTCTAGATATGCGCCTTCTTGCCTGTGCTGATAAGCTTGCTAATTTACGAAGTATAAAAGAAGATTATGAAAAAATTGGCGATGCAGTTTGGGAGATTTTTGCTCGAGGTAAAAAAAAGCAGGCCTGGTACTATCGAGGGATTGTCGATAGTCTGGCTGCTTTATCTGCTTACCCCATGTATCAAGAATTAAAAGAACTAAGTGACGAAGTGTTTTTATAATTTAAAGGCTTTAGCTGTAGCTTTAACAGCTAATTCTTGGTCATCTTCCTTGATAATACAGGAAATACGAATCTCAGAGGTTGTGATCATTAACATTTGAATGGCGTTATCGGTAAGCAATTGAAAAAACTTAGCGGCAACACCGGATTGGCTCCGCATGCCAATGCCAACAACCGATAATTTACTAATCTTTTCATTTATAATAACACCAATCCCCGGGTTTTTAGCTTCAAAGTCAGAAAGGATTTCTTTGGCTTCATTGATGTCTTCACTAGGGGCTGAAAATGAAATATTGATTAAATCGTTAATTGGGGCACTTTGGCTAATCATATCAATATTAATGCTTTTTCGAGCAAATTGACTAAAAAATTGTGAGGTTAGATTATTGTGAAAGGGAATGTCTCGGATGGTAATCATAATTTCGTTATTTTCAATGGCAAGACCAGTGATTGTTTGTTTTTCCATGATATTTTCTCCTTTTGTAATAATGGTGCCCGGGCATTCAAAAGCACTGCAAGAAACCACTATTTTGGTATTGTACTTACTGCCGAGTTCGATGGCACGAGGATGCATAATGCCAGCTCCTAAGCTTGCCATCTCGAGCATTTCTTCGTAGGAGACATAATCGAGTTTTTTAGCAGTGGGAACAAGGCGTGGGTCAACCCCGTAAATCCCTTCGACATCGGTGTAGATTTCACAAGGGGCATCGAGAACAGAAGCCAAAGCGACAGCACTGGTATCAGAGCCTCCACGGCCAAGGGTGGTAACATCATCAAGCTCATTGACCCCTTGAAAACCAGCGACGATAACGATAAGATCATCATTGAGGGATTCGAGGATTTTTCTGGTATCAATGCCTTCGATTCGTGATTTGGTATGAAGACCGGTGGTGCGAATGCCGACTTGTGGGCCGGTAAAGGAAATAGCCGGGTGTCCCATGGATTGAAGGGCGATGGATAAAAGAGAAATAGAGACCTGCTCGCCAGTTGAAAGCAGGCGATCCATTTCACGTTTAGAGGGTGTTGGATTAATATCATAGGCCAAGCTCACCAGATCGTCAGTGGTTTTTCCCATTGCTGAGACAACAACAACGATTTGGTGGCCGGCTTCTTTTTTACTAATAATACGGTGGGCCACATTTTTGATTCGTTCAACTGAACCAATTGAGGTGCCACCGTATTTTTGTACGACAATATTCATAATTACCTCATCTTTATTATTTGCACTTTAGCCAATTAACATGGACATATCATAAAGTCCGGGCTTTTGATCGACTAAATACTGACTCGCTTTAAGGGCCCCTTGAGCAAATACTTTTTTGGATAAGGCCGAATGCTTGATCTCAATGATTTCGTCGTCCCCGGCGAAGATCACAGTGTGTTCACCAGGAATAGTTCCCCCGCGAATGGCATGGATTCCCAATTCCTTATTTTGACGTTTGGCATTACGACCTTCACGACCATAAGTATAGCTTTTAGGATTGCTTAGTTTTTCATTGATGGCATCAGCTAAAAGGAGGGCTGTCCCACTAGGAGCATCAGCTTTTTTATGATGATGTTTTTCAATGATTTCAATATCAAAACCATCTTCAAGGCTAGCAACCATATCTTGCAAGGCCTTAGCTAAGAGGTTGATCCCTAGGGATAGGTTAGCTGTTTTAAAAATGGGGATGGTCTTTGAAGCCTCTTCAATGGTGTTGAGATCGTCCTTTGATAAACCAGTGGTCGCAATAACGATGGGAATTTTTTTATCACAAGCGAATTTTAAAATTTGTGGAAAGGCTTTAAAATGCGAGAAATCAATAATCACGTCAATGACTTCATGACAAGTTGATAAATCAGAATAAATAGGAAAACTTAAATCATTAGTGACATCACGATCAAAGCCAGCAATGACCTGACAATTTTCGGTGTTTTTGATAAGGCCTTGGAGCATCTGTCCCATGGCCCCATTGGCACCGCTTAATAAAATATTTAACATTATTCCTCCTAAAGTAAGCCGTAAGCTTTAAGGGCTTTAATTAATTTTTCTTTTGTATCCGCTTCCATATCAACAAGAGGAAGGCGCATTTCGCCACTATCTCTACCCATTAGTCCCATAGCGGTTTTGATCGGAATGGGATTGGTTTCTAAAAACATGGCCCGGTTAATTAAATTTGTCTTTAATTGAATATCCCTTGCCTTATCAATGTTGCCAGCCATAAAGGTATCAACGAGGGCATGCATTTCTTGGGGAATGATATTGGCAGATACTGAAATCACGCCTTTTCCACCGATTGATAAAACTGGAAGAACGTGGTCATCATTACCGCAATAAATATCAAGATCATCACCACAGGCTTCGGCAATTTCAGTGATTTGACTGATATTACCACTGGCTTCTTTAACTGCTGCAACATTTTTGATCTTGCTTAGGGTCTTCATTGTTTCAACAGAAATATTCATACCAGTTCGGCCGGGAACATTATAAATGATTAGGGGAATAGTGATTGCTTGAGCAATTTTTGAAATATGGGCCACAATGCCTTTTTGTGTTGATTTATTATAATAGGGGTTAATAATTAAAGCCGCATCAGCACCAGCATCTTCTGCTTTTTTAGTGAGCATGATGGAATAGGCGGTATCATTACTCCCGGTTCCGGCAATAAAAGGAACCCGTTTGTTAATGTATCGGCCAGCATCTTGTAAAAGGGCTAAATGTTCTTCATCGGTGAGTGTCGAAGTTTCACCAGTGGTTCCAGCAATTAGTAAGGCATCTGTTTTGTTTTCAATTTGCCAGTCAATTAATCGATGGAATTGCTCGTAATCAATTTTTCCATCTTTGAATGGGGTGATTAGTGCTACACAACTACCTGTAAAAATACTCATTTTTTTCTCCTTTAACATAAATCGAATTGGGCAAATCAGATGAGCTTTCGTTTAATCAGTTCAAAGGCAATTTGAACAGTATTGGTGGCCGCACCTTTACGGATATTATCAGCGACAACCCAAAGATTTAATCCGGAATCGAGGCTATAATCACGACGGATCCGGCCGACAAAAACTTGGTCTTGGTTTTCAGCTACTCGAGCTAAGGGGTAAAGGTTGTTTTTAGGATCATCTTGCAGAATAATCCCTGGCGTATTCTGATAAAGGTCAAAAATATCCGAGAGTTCAAAGTCGTTTTTTAGTTCGACATTAATGCTTTCACTATGACTATAATAAACAGGAACGCGAACCGTGGTGGCGGTGATGCGAAGAGTGTTATCATGAAGAATTTTTTTTGTTTCATCAATCATTTTAAGCTCTTCTTTGGTATAGCCATTTTCGGTAAAGTCATCAATATGGGGTAGACAATTAAAGGCAATCGGGTGGGGGTAAAATTTATTTTCCTCACCTTTGATACCGGATTCTAAATCTAAATAGCCATTAACCCCTGAACCGGAAACCGCCTGATAGGTTGAATAAATAATGCGATCAATGCCGTATTGATCATAAAGTGGTTTAAGGGCAACAACGGCTTGAATTGTTGAGCAATTAGGATTAGCAATAATGTTTTTATGATTATCGAGATCTTGTGGATTAACGTCTGGTACAACTAAAGGGATCTTGGGATCCATTCGAAAGGCACTACTGTTATCAATGACGATAACGCCTTTTTTAGCAGCGATTGGGGCAAAGCGTTGACTGATGCTACCACCGGCTGAAAAAAGGGCAATATCAATATCTTTATCAAAAGCCGTGTCACAAAGTTCTTCAACGATATAAGTCTTTCCATTAAAGCTAATTTCTTTTCCGGCAGACCGTTTAGAGGCCATCGGATATAAGTTTTTAATAGGAAATTTTAATTCCGATAAGACTTGAAGCATTTTGTTTCCGACCATTCCTGTAGCACCTACAACAGCAATATTATATGATTTCATATCTACTCCTTTAAATCTATTTGTTTGTATAAAAAAAAGCCAGCAAAATACCAGCTAAAATTAAAAAGAACCTCGATTAATTTGAGATTTTAAAGAATTTTAGATAGCACTCCATCACGGTGATGACGACAGTCCTCCTGCTCTTTACAGTAGTCCCAGGATTATTGATGGCAAATCAATCTCCTTCGGCGAACCTTCCTTTTATAACTCTTCATTCCATTTAGCCATGGTCAGAGAAATGACTTATAAAGCTCGCACCTCTATCAAAATTTAATTAATGATGAAGTCATTATAACAATGAATCGCTTTTATTTCAAGTATTTTATCAAAACTTTCAAATCGATGGCAAGTAAAAAGCGTGTTTAATTAAACACGCTTTTGTAAATAAATTATTTTTCTGCGTCTGCTGCATCGAGGGCCTCATTAACAGATTTAATTAAGGCATCTGGATCAATACCATGAGCGAGAGCACCTTCTTCAATGCTTTCAAACCGAGCAGCCATGCAACCGAAACAATGCATGCCATAAGCTTGAAAAACGTCTAACGATGCTGGATAATCATTAACCGCATCCAAGATTCCCATGTTTTTTGTGACTTTCATTTTATTTACCTCCACTAATTTTCATTTATTTTATATCATATAGTATACAGTATAAAGCTTAAGAATACATTTTTCAAGAAAAGAATAAAAAATTTGTTTATCTTTAAGTAAATAAAAGCGATTATCTTGCTAAAAATGAAAGAAAAGAGTATAATATCAACAATAGGGGAAATTTTTAAAAAAGGGGTAAATAGATGTGATAGTGGAGAAGATAATTATTCAGAATAAAGCTGGTCTACATGCCAAACCAGCGTCAATGTTTGTTCAATGTGCCAATGATTTTAAGAGTGAAATCTATATTAAAAAGGAAGCGACCCGTGTAAACGCTAAAAGTATTATGGGAGTGATGATTTTAGCTGTTCAAAAGGGTGATGAAATTGAAATTGAAGCAATTGGGGAAGATGAAACAAAAGCTATTGAGGCTTTGAAAGACTTAATTGATAGAAAGTTTGATTTTGTTGATGAGGTTTAGAACAAAGGGGTAGAGTAAAACCTATTGAAATCATTTATAGATCGTCATCTTGCTTAGGCTGTGCGTTTGTAAAGGTACGGCTTTTATTTCGATTAAAAAATAAAGACAGGGGGAAAAATGCGAAAGTTACTAATTGCGATATCATTTTTTACACGCATACCAATTCATTTAAAAGACGTCACAGAAGATGAGTTTTATAAGTCAATGATCCTGATTCCATTTGTTGGTGTGTTTATCGGAATGGTTCTTTTTATAACATCCTTTCTTTTATCCTTTATTCATTTTGTAGAATTAGAGGCAATCTTACTAATTATTATATATATCTGGTTAACCGGTGGCCTTCATCTTGATGGATTTTCAGATACGATTGATGGCCTTTTCTCTGCCCGTGATCAAAAAAAAATGATGGAAATCATGAAAGATAGTCGGTTGGGTGCTTTTGGTGCCATTGCCCTTATTCTTCTGATTTTAACAAATTGGATTGGTTTTCAAATTATTCTTAGGCATTTTCCAGCGGCACTTTTGGTGATTCCAGTGTTTGGGCGAACGACTGCTATTATGTCGACCTGCTTTTGCCACTATGCAAAAGGTGGGGGCGGCTTAGGCAAACGTTTTGTAGAAATGACAAAACCGGGTCACTTTATTGGGTATTTTATTTTTTTATTAATTTTTGCGACCATCATTCTTGGCTTTGTTGGTTTATTGGTAAGTGTTTTGACTTATCTACCGGCAATTCTTTTGATGGTCTATCTACAAAGAAAAATTGGCGGGATGACTGGTGACACGATTGGAATGACGATTGAACTGAATCAAACGTTTTTTATAATTATCCTTAATATCTTGATTATTAATTTCTCGTCATATTTCACAATCTTTAAAGGGATTTTTTAAATGATAAATCAAGCAAAAACAGATGAGCTAGAATACTTGGTAACTACTAAAAAGGAAATGATACAAAGAGGCTATGACCAATGTGATTTTATCCTAGTGACAGGAGATGCTTATGTTGATCACCCATCTTTTGGTCCAGCCCTTATTGGTCGGACCTTAGAACGAAGAGGCTATAAAATTGGGATTATTGCCCAACCGAATTGGAAAAAGAATGATGATTTTATGCGACTTGGAAGGCCGAGACTTGGTTTTTTAGTTAGCTCGGGCAATATTGACTCGATGGTTAATCATTACAGCGTCAATTTAAAAAAACGTCGAAAAGATCTTTACACGCCTGGCGGGAAAGCGGGAAAACGCCCAGATCGGGCACTGACTGTTTATTCTCGGCGGATCCGTGAGATTTTTGCAGAGATCCCAATAATTATTGGTGGTATCGAAGCTAGTCTTAGGCGATTTACCCATTATGATTATTGGAAAAACCAGGTTATGCCGCCAATTTTGATTGATACCAAGGCTGATTTGCTCGTTTATGGCATGGGTGAAAAAGCCATTGTAGAAGTAGCTGAGGCCTTAGAAGCAGGAATACCGATAAATTATATAAGCTATATTAAGGGTACATCGCTTATGATGGATGAGCCAGATTTTGAAAGGGCTGTTTTTTTGCCATCGTTTGAAGAGATGAAAGAGGATCTTGACCAATACGCCCTTGGGACAAAAATTATCCACCATAGTAATAATGCCTTCGATGAGCGGATCCGGATTCAAGCTTACAAAAACTGCTATTTGGTTCAAAATCAACCTCAACCACCATTAACGCAGTTGGAATTTGATGATATCTATGAGCTACCTTTTACCTATCGCTGGCATCCTACTTATGATGCCCAAGGAGGTGTTCCAGCCTTAGAGGAAGTTAAGTTTAGCATTACCGCTAATCGGGGTTGTTTTGGCAATTGTAATTTTTGTGCCATTACCATCCATCAAGGACGATATATCCAGATGCGAAGTAGTGAGTCAATCGTAAGGGAAGCAAGACGGATGACCAAAGATCCAGACTTTAAAGGATATATCCACGATATCGGCGGTCCGACTGCAAATTTTAGTCATCCACCTTGCAAAAAGCAAGAAAAACTTGGTTATTGTATTAATCGGGAGTGCTTGTCACCGGAAGCTTGTAAAAATTTGGATGCTAATCATGAACCTTATCTTAGGGTGCTTCGGCGAGTTAGAAAGTTGCCTGGGGTAAAAAAAGTATTTATTCGATCAGGAATTCGTTATGATTACTTGCAAACGGATAAGAATAAGACCTTTTTAAATGAATTAGTAAAACATCATGTAAGTGGGCAATTAAGGGTAGCACCGGAACATGTTTCTAGAAATGCTCTAAAAGTGATGGGGAAACCTACTTTTGACTTCTATGAAAAATTCATTCAAGATTTTAATAAAATAAATAAACAACTTGATAAAAAGCAGTATGTCTTGCCTTATTTTATTACTGGTCATCCAGGAACGACCTTGGATGATGCCATTCAATTAGCAGAATATATCCGGGATATGGGTTTTATGCCCGAGCAGATTCAGGATTTTTATCCAACTCCTGGCAGTTTAGCTACAGCTATGTATTATACGGGTCTTAATCCGCTAACAATGGAAAAGGTTCATGTTCCGGGAAAAAAAGAAAAACAGATGCAACGGGCTTTAGCCCATTTTCAAAAAAGAGAGAATCATCAATTGGTTAGAGAAGCTTTAATTCAAGCAGATCGGGAGGATTTAATTGGTGGTAAAAAAGCATTGATTCCTGATTGGGAAAAAACAAGAAAAATGGATAATTTAAAGAAGAAATCGAAATTAAAAAATCAGTCTTTAAAAGGAAAGGGGTAAGAAATTGGTGGGGAAAAAGTTAACGGAATCTATTGAAGATTATATCGAATCTATTTATTTAGAATATCAGAAGATCAATGGGGGGGTACGTATCACGGACCTTGCTTTAAAGATGAATGTCAGCAAAGCCAGTGCTAACGATGCGGTAAGGAAGTTAAAAGAATTGGGTCATGTGGAACATGAGCGATATGGTCAGATTTATCTAACCGAATCGGGAATAGCATTAGGGGAAAAAATATATGAGAAGCATCGTTTTCTCAGACATTTTCTAATCAATGTACTTGGTGTTTCTCCTTCGGTAGCAGAAGAGGATGCCTGTGGAATTGAACATGTGATCAGTGAAGAAACCTTTACAAAGATGAAGTTATTTTTAGAAGAATCAGGTCATCCATTAAAGGAATAATCTTAAGTATTCAAGGCATTGATCTTGTTTAGGATCAATGCCTTTTTAAACGGCTATAAATTAGAGAGCTAAATAAAAATAAGGAAAAGAGAAAAATATGAGAAATCAAGAAAGTTCAGGATTAGAGATCGGTGATATTTATCAGGTCGAATTAATCGATATGACCCATACGGGAGAAGCAATTGCACGCGTTAATAATATGATTATTTTTGTTGAAGACGGTTTGCCAGGTGATGAGGTTGAAATTGAAGTGACCCAACTGAAAAGAAGTTATGCCTTGGCGAAATTAATAAAATTTATTAAATTATCACCAGACCGTGTTGAACCGCCTTGTCAGTATGCAGAGACATGTGGTGGTTGTCAGCTTCAAGCGATGAGCTATGAAGGGCAATTAAGACTTAAGGAAAGAATGGTCCGAGAAGCACTTCGTCGAATTGGTAAATTAGAAGAAATTAATATGCAAGCAATTATTGGAATGGACCAGCCAAGTCGCTATCGCAATAAGGCACAATATAAGGTAAGTCAAAAAGGGACGGGATTCTATGCGAAAAAATCCCACCAGATCGTTTATATTGATGATTGCCTAAATCAACCAGAAGTCTCTTCCGACGTGATTCGCACCATTAATGAAATGGTTTCTGATTTGAGACTAAGCACTTATAACGAAAAAAATCAACGTGGATACTTAAGAGGCGTTGTTCAACGCACCAATTTAGCTGGTGAGATCATGATTATTTTAGTGGTTAATGGAAAAAGCTTGAGTCATAAGGATGTGATTATCGAAAAGTTAACTGCGGGAATTCCCAATTTAAAAAGCATTTTTGTAAACTATAATCAGGAAAAAGGAAACGCTATCCTTGGTCGAAAAAGCCAACGGATATGGGGCGCAGAGCGGATCATTGAAAAAATTGGCGACTTGGAATATGCGATTTCACCAAATTCCTTTTTCCAAATTAATTCCCTTCAGACTAAAAAACTTTATGATCAGATTAAAAGCCTGGCTGACTTAGATGGTAGCCAAGTTATTGCCGATCTCTATTGTGGGACGGGAACGATTGGTTTATATTTAGCTGATCAGGCAAAAGAAGTTGTAGGTATTGAACTGATTAAGGATGCAATCGTGGATGCCAAGGAAAATGCGGGTCTTAATAATAGTCCAAATATTCGATTTATACAGGGAAAAAGCGAGGTTGTTTTATCTGAATTAATAGAAAAAGATAATTTTTCACCGGATCTGATTATTATGGATCCCCCTCGAAAAGGTTGCCAAAGCTATTTACTTGATATCATTGAAAAGCTTCAAACCCCTAAAATTATTTATGTTTCTTGTAATCCGTCAACGCTTGCTAGAGATTTAAAGATTTTAGTTGGAATGGGTTATGAGGTCAAGGTGGTTCAGCCAGTTGATTTGTTCCCAGGGACCGGGCA
>CAZJGM010000019.1:0-23809 GCA_964545675.1 uncultured Lachnospiraceae bacterium
TTAACGCACCTTAAGAACCTGTCATATTACTTCATCTCAACATTTAATCCTTGATAATCTGACTAAATATGGTATACTAAATAAAAGTAAAATTATTATTTTTATGATTTTAAATAAAAGAAGGTGAAAATAAAATTATGGAAAACAATACATTTGGAAGTCGTTTAAAAGCCCTGAGAGTTTCAAAGCGTTTAACTCAAGAAGGTTTTGCAAATCTTTTTTATCTCAATAAAAGTTCAATCTCTAAATACGAAAAGGATAAAAATTTACCGGAAAATCTTTTACTTGTCAAGATTGCTGATTTTTTTGAGGTGTCTGTCGATTATCTCTTATGTCGAACCGACCAACCTCGGCTTTTACCCAGTAATCCTAAACCTTTGACTTGTGAAGAATTTCTTGAAACTTATATTTTTTCAGATGAGGAACGAAAAGCATTTAGCCATTATTTTTCGTTTCCAGAAACCTTTAAACAAGAAGTTCTGGATTTTATAAATTTTAAGAGTACCAATAAAAAAACCAACATTAAAAATGATCTCGATTAATTTTTAAGATCATCGACCAATTTATTATTTTTAAATTTAAAAATAATGGTACCAGTTGATTGTTTTTAATTCAACAACTAATGTACCATTATTTTTTTGCTTATTATTCTGCTAAAAAATTATTCGCCTAACAGATAGGTTAGGGTAAATAAACTATCGGTAATATTGACATTTTCAACGACCACATCTTTAGGAACTTCTAAATCAATTGGACTAAAGTTTAAAATACCTTTAACCCCAAAAGAAATAATTTGATCAGCCATCTTTTGTCCCGCTTCACGGGGAACACAAAGAATGCAGATATCAATCTCATTTCCGGCGATGAATTCTTCAAGTTCGTCGATATGCTGGACCATCACATTTCCAATCACTGTATCGATCAAGAGTGGATCAATATCAAAAATACCTTTTAATATAATTCCTTCTCGGCGAAAACGCTCATAATTTGCAATCGCATGGCCCATATTACCTGCCCCAATAATAATGCAATTATATTCACATTCTAAACCAAGAATTACCTTAATCGCCTCACGTAGCTCACTAACTTTATAACCGTAGCCTTGCTGACCATAGGAGTCAAAGGAATTTAAATCCTGTCGTATTTGAGATGCTGTTAAGCCCATTAACTTAGCAAGTTGCTGTGATGATATTTTTTTGGTTTCTTTCTGTTCAAGATCCGTCAAGTATTGATAATATTTTGGCAGTCGTTTTACAACTGTCATTGATACTTTTTTTGAGAAGGGATGCATAATAGACTTCTCCTTTCCAATTGATAACTTATTTATTATACCAATAGCTTGAATCATCGTCAAATACAGTTTTGCTTTTTTTCAATTTTTTGGTAAAATATTAACAATATCAATTAATTATTTCGAAAATAGGTGAAAGCATGATTATTACTATCGAAAATTTAAACTTCTCTTACGGTATTCATAAAATTTTTAATGATCTATCGTTAACAATCCATGACAAGCAACAAATTGGTTTAGTCGGTCGTAATGGAACGGGAAAATCAACCCTTTTAAAACTATTAACTGGCGAATTGAGTCCCGATTCTGGACGAATTATTAAAAGCAATCAATTAAAAGTTGGTTATCTTGCTCAAGAATCAACCATATCAGAAGAAATGACCTTAGAGCGAATTTTTTACTCAGTTTTTGATGATTTAATGGCCATGGAAAAAAAAATAGCCACCTTAGGTGAGGCCATCGCCCAGTCAAGTGGCGACAAGCAAAAAAAGCGTTTGCACGAGTTTGGCGAACTCCAAGAGTCATTTACCCAGCAAAAAGGCTATGAATATCCCAGTCGCATCCGGGGGATCGCTAACGGGCTTAGTTTTTCCGATGAAGACCTTAAAAAGGATTTTTCACTTTTAAGCGGTGGTGAAAAAACACGGGCCTGTTTAGGACAAATCTTACTAAAAGAACCCGACCTTTTACTTCTCGATGAACCAACTAACTATTTGGATATTGAAAACCTCCAATGGTTAGAGCAATACCTAAAAGATTATTCGGGAACCTTTGTGATTATCTCCCATGATCGTTATTTTCTCGATAAGGTCTGTCATACAATCCTTGACCTTGATAATTGCAATATTGTCTCTTATCAGGGAAACTATACTGATTATTCGATCAAAAAAAGACAAGCAATGATTGAACAAAACCATCATTATAACCAACAACAAAAAGAAATCAAACAGCAAGAAGAAGTCATTAAACGCTTTCGCCAATATAATTCCATCAAAAGTTCAAAACGAGCGGCTAGTCGGGAAAAAGCCCTTGAAAAAATTAAATTAATTGATCAGGTCAAAAAAACTCGAAAGAGTCATTTCACCTTTACACCTAAAATTAAAAGTGGCCAAGACCTTCTCCTGGTTGACGATCTTAAAAAGTCATTTAATGGTAAGCCTTTATTTGATCAAATGAACTTCCAAGTTCGTCGCGGTGATAAAATTGGAATTATTGGTCCCAATGGTGTTGGAAAATCAACCTTATTAAAAATTTTATTAGGCCAACTTCCCTATGATCAGGGCTATATCAAATGGGGGCATAAGGTTTATCCCGGCTATTTTGACCAAGAACACGATGAATTAAAAGGTTTTTTTAATGAAAATCTGCTTGAAGTCTTGTGGGATATCGATTCAAAACTTAATGAAGGAGACCTTCGAAATATCCTAGCCGCCTTCCTTTTTGAAGGCGATGATGTTTTTAAAGCCGTTAAGACCTTATCCGGCGGGGAAAAAGCCCGTCTTTTACTGGCCCGTCTAATGATTTCCCAAGCCAATTTTTTAATTATGGACGAACCAACCAATCACATCGATATGGAAACAAAGGAAATACTCGAAAGTGCTTTAGACCAATACCAAGGCAGCCTTCTTTTTATCTCTCACGACCGGTATTTTCTAAATCGAATTGCCAATAAAATTTTTCTTTTTACGGAAAAAGGCATTGAACTCCATCTTGGTAATTATGACGCCTACCTTGCTCATCAGGCCAAGGCCTTAGCCCGAGACGAATTATTAGCCCAGGAACATAAAAGCGTTCCAACCAAGACCCAATTGAAACTTGATCGCCGGAAGCAAAAAGAAACAGACTTAAAAATTCGTGACCTTAAAAAAAATATAAAGGACATTGAATTAACGATTCTTCAACTTGAACAAAAAATCGAAAAAATAGAAAAGCAAATGTGCCATCCCGATTTTTATAATGACCATCAAGGGGCTTCTGAAATCAGTGAATCTTATGAAAAAATTAAAAAAACACTTGAAAAATCGACTGATGAATGGGAAGATGCACTTATCACACTTGAAAATTTTGAATCAAACTAATTGGAGGAAAAAATGGATTTAAGCACTCACGAAAAAAGCATTTTAAATAGTATTTTTAAAGATGTTAAAGGAACCACGCGAAATACCTTGCTGATGACTCTTTACGCTGCCAAACCCGTTAATGATGGATCCGCTGATGCCCAAGCTATTATTGACCTATTAAACGGCCTGATCACCAAACTTATCGACCTTGACCAAGAAGAGATGGAAGAAGTCTTTAATGGTATCCCCTATGATGTAAATTAAAAAAAAGCCCGAAGGCTTTTTTTTATTACATCATTGGCATACCGCCACCCATACCGCCGCCCATGCCACCAGCCATTGCTGCACCTGCATCTTCTTCAGGAAGATCGGCTACGGCAACTTCAGTGGTTAAGAACATGGCAGATATACTGGCTGCATTTTGAATAGCTGAACGGGTCACCTTAGTGGGATCAATAATGCCAGCCTCAAACATATTAACATATTGATTCTGAATCACATCATAACCTACATCAAGGGCTTTATCTTGCATTTGAGAGACAACCACTGAACCTTCAAGGCCAGCATTTTCAGCAATTTGTCGCATTGGTTCTTCAAGTGCACGTCGGATAATAAGAGCACCGGTCTTTTCATCATCATCCAAGCTTTCAACTAAGTCATCAACCTTTTTAATGGCATTAATATAAGCCGTTCCACCACCGGATACAACCCCTTCTTCGACCGCTGCCCGGGTCGCATTTAAGGCGTCTTCAATCCGATATTTACGTTCCTTAAGTTCCGTTTCAGTGGCTGCGCCAACTTGGATCACCGCTACACCACCGGCTAATTTAGCCAAGCGTTCCTGAAGTTTTTCTTTATCGTAATCTGATGATGTTTCAGGGATCTGGGCTTTAATTTGACGAATTCGGTCTGCTACTGCATCCTTATTGCCACTACCTTCAACAATAATGGTATCATCTTTATCAACTTTAACCTGACGTGCTCGGCCAAGCTGTTCAATAGTTACTGATTTTAGTTCCAGTCCTAATTCATCAGAAATCACTTCACCACCGGTTAAGGCGGCAATATCAGCTAACATTGATTTACGTCGATCACCAAAGCCAGGTGCCTTAACAGCAACACAATTAAATGTTCCTCTAAGTTTATTAACAACCAATGTGGCTAGGGCTTCACCTTCAACATCTTCGGCGATGATTAATAATTTGCCACCTGTTTGAACAATTTGCTCGAGGATTGGTAAGATCTCTTGAATATTGGCAATTTTTTTATCGGTAATTAAAATATAAGGATTATCTAAATCAGCAACCATCTTTTCCGTATCGGTTGCCATATAAGCGGATAAATAACCCCGGTCAAATTGCATCCCTTCGGTAAATTCTAATTCGGTTCCCATTCCTTTGCCTTCTTCAACCGTGATCACCCCGTCGTCACCAACACGGTCCATGGCATCAGCAATTAAATTTCCAATCGTTTCATCGGCTGCTGAAATAGAAGCAACTTGAGCAATTGATTCTTTACTCTCAACTGGCTTGCTATTCTTTTTTAATTCGTCAACAACGGTATCAACGGCTTTTTCAATCCCTCGTTTTAAAATAATTGGATTGGCACCGGCAACCACATTGCGGTTACCTTCCCGAACGATTGCTTGGGCTAGTAGAGTCGCTGTTGTGGTCCCATCTCCAGCAACATCATTTGTTTTTGTGGCGACCTCTTTAACGAGTTGGGCTCCCATATTTTCAAAAGCATCTTCTAATTCAATTTCTTTGGCTATGGTTACCCCATCGTTAGTGATGGTTGGTGAACCATAGGATTTACTTAAGATTACATTTCTTCCTTTCGGTCCAAGGGTTACCTTAACAGTATCTGCTAATTTATCAACGCCAGTAATTAAGGCGGTTCGTGCACTTTCTTTAAATTTAATATCTTTTGCCATTTTTATCTACCTCCTAAAATTTTGTTATTCAACAATTGCTAAAATATCTGACTGACGGATGATTAAAAATTCTTCATCACCTAACTTGATTTCACTACCTGAATATTTAGAGTAAATGATCTCGTCATCAACTTTTACATCCAAAGGTACTTTTTTACCATCGATAATTTCACCTGAACCAACAGCAATAACCTTGCCCTGTTGGGGTTTTTCTTGGGCCGAACCGGGTAGTACAATACCACCTGATGTTTTAACTTCTTCTGCTTTAACCTTAATAACGACTTTGTCTCCTAATGGTTTTAAATTCATTTTTTTCCTCCATCTTAATATCTTGGG
Organism: uncultured Lachnospiraceae bacterium; assembly: GCA_964545675.1. GTDB lineage: Bacteria > Bacillota > Clostridia > Eubacteriales > Eubacteriaceae > Acetobacterium. Next base: position 5,621 of record CAZJGM010000019.1, read on the forward strand.
TACAGGGTACCTTTTTATCGTTGCTGTTAGCACTCGTCATCTTTGAGTGCTAATAGTATTTTAAATGATTTAATTGATGATTGCAAGTACTTTTTTTAGTTTTTGCTATTCTTAAGTTTTTTTAAGCATTATTTAACCCATACCAATTTTTAAAGCCGGTATCCCATTGAGTTGCAGATCAGAAATTTTGCCATTTTGATAATTATAATAAGCCATTGACCCGATCATGGCAGCATTGTCGGTGCATAATATCGGCCTTGGATAATAAAGGCTCATCTTATTTGCCAGAGCTGCTGCTGTCATCTTATCTCGCAATAAGCTATTACTTGATACCCCTCCAGCCATGGCTATTTTAGAAAGTCCGACTTTTTTTGCTGCTCGAATTGTTTTTTCAACCAAGACCTCGACCACTGCTAGTTGAAAGGAGGCCGCCACATCATTAACCTTAACGTGGCTATTTTTCATCTTACATGCGTTTAAATAATTCAGAACCGCCGATTTAAGACCACTAAAGCTAAAATCAAGCGAGTCTTTTTCAAGGGTAACTCTAGGAAAAGCAATCGCTTGGGGATCGCCTAATTTAGCCGCCGCATCAATAGCTGGCCCTCCTGGGTAGCCTAGGCCTAAAACTCTGGCGACCTTGTCAAAGGCCTCCCCTGCCGCATCGTCCTTTGTTTTACCAATGACTTCAAAGCTTTGGTAATCATCAACCATAACCAAATGGCTATGGCCTCCGGAAACCACCAAGCTTAAAAAAGGTGGCTCTAATTCCGGATATTCTAAAAAATTAGCAGCAATATGACCCTCAATATGGTGAACGCCGATTAAGGGAATGTTAAGACTATAGGCCATGGCCTTGGCCGTTGATAAACCAATTAAAAGAGCCCCAATTAGGCCTGGCCCATTGGTAACCGCAATGGCATCAAGATCCTTTAACGTTAGCTTACTTTCGGCTAAGGCCTCATCGATAATATAGGGGAGTTTTATAATATGATTGCGCGAGGCGATCTCTGGAACCACCCCACCGTATTTTTGATGGATATCAATTTGCGAATAAATGCGATTGGCTAGAATCCGCCGGCCATTTTCAACGATCGCTACTGCTGTTTCATCACAGGATGTTTCAATGCTTAAGATTTTCATGCTTACCTCCTTTTCCGTATAAATAAATGCCCGCTCCGATTGTCGTTAGTCCCAAAAAAGCTGTTAGATAGGCAATAATCCGACTAATTAAGGCCACAAAAAAAGCTTCTGGGACAATATTAATAAGGACATCTTTAGCCGGGTCTAAAATCCATAAGTCATTTGTAAAAAATAGCCGGTGAAAGAGGACAAAGGCCTCTTGGAAATTAAAAACAAAGGCGATTATAACAAGGGCCAAGACCATGACGGCACTTAGATTTCCCCAAAAGATACGTTTAGGGATCATTTTTCGATCATATTTAAATAAATATAAAAAACTAATCAAAAAAAGAATCAGGCAAAAATCCCGTATTCCTAGGGCATTATTAAATAGATTTCGGACATCAACCATGTGACTTATTTCTTTTTCATTAAAAATAATTTCTTTTTGGCTAACGTTTTTTGCTTGTGGTGGGGCTATCCGGGCCGCAATAGCAAATGACTCCCGTTCATTCTTCAGATAGGCCATGATCTGATCGACCACCAAATCGACATCTGGCGGATAAATCCCCGTCTTTTCAATCACTTGATTTTTTTCCATTTGTTCCATATAAAAAGCCTTGTCAAAGACGGCAATTTCAATGGCACTTACAAAAATAATAATTGGAACAACAATAGCTAATAAGAGGCCTGCGATTTTAATCTTCAAAAGAATACCTCCACATGATTAAGGCATGACGATTGTCACCATAATAATGGGCCCGTAAACCTTCTTTTATAAAACCATTCTTTTCATAAAAAGAAATGGCCGCAAAATTATCTTCCCGAACTTCCAGAGTCATTTTATAAGAAGCTTGAGACGCTGCTAGCTCAACCATCTTATTAAAAATAGCCTGACCAATGCCTTTTTTTCGGTAGGCATCAATAACGGCAATATTGGTGATATGGGCTTCATCGATAATCAACCAATAACCCCCAAAACCGACAATTTTTTCCTGATCTAAGGCGACAATGTAAGTGGCCAAAAAATTATCCATTTCCTTTTGATAGGAATCAATGGCCCAATTATGGCTAAAACAGGCTTGATCGATTAAAAAAACTTGATGAATATCTTCTTTTTTCATCTTTCGATAGTGAATTTTCATTTCTTTTTTTCCTCAGCATAAGATGGACGAATATAGGCTGGTTCTAATTTCCTAAAATCCTGATAGTCACCCTGTTGGGCTTTTTTTAAAAGCAGAGCTGCCGCCGATGAGGCCCGGTTCATATTTAAATAATTGGGAACAATTCGGACATTGGGACAGGCTTCTAATAAAATTTTTGAAAAACGAGAAAGACCGTCTCCTAGTAAATAAACCCGCCTTTTTTGATTTTTTAGGATCTCGATTAAAGCCTCTATATCAAGGACCGAATCCTCTAAATCACGGATCAATTCTTGACCGTCAAAATGAAAAAGGGCCGTATAGGCCTGGTTGCGCTGGGCATCTAAGATCGGACAAATTAAACTTTCTGAAAAAGGAATATTCATAGCCAGACTCTCTAGGGTTGAAAGAGCGATAAGGGGTTTATCCAAAGCCTGAGCAAAACCTTTCGCCGTCGCCATCCCAATCCGGAGACCAGTAAAAGAACCGGGACCACCAACAATCCCAAAAACATCAATGTCATCAATCGACAGACCACCATCTTTTAAGAGGTGGTCAATGGCAACCATCAATTTTTCAGAATGCTTTTTTTTATGGTTAATAATCATCTCGCCAATTAATTTTTCCTCATTTAAAATGGCAATTGATGCGACGATTGTCGCTGTATCGATGGTTAATATCGTCATTTTAAAGCCTTCTTTGCCATTACCAAGGATTTTTTAGCACAGCCATCAACGGCTGAAATCACAGCATGGCGAAAGCCTTTTTCCTCTAAAATTCGCACCGCTTCAATGGTTGTGCCGCCGGGAGTGCAAATCATATCTTTTAATTTTCCCGGATGGTCACCCGATTCAAGAACAAGTTTAGCCGCCCCCAAAACAGCCTGAGCCGATAGCCGATAAGCCTGATCTCTCGGAAAACCGTGAAGAACACCACCATCAGCCATAGCCTCAATTAGTAACATGGTATAAACAGGGGCAGAACTAGCAATGCCTGGTACCACGTCCATCAAATTTTCACTAAGTATTTCAGCCTTTCCAAAACTCTCAAAAATCTGAATTAAATCAGCTAGGTCGTCCTTATTAATTAATGGCCCTGGGCAAAGAGTCGAATCCGATTCGCCGACAAAGGCCGGGGTACTGGGTTGCGTTCGGACAACTTTAATGTCTTCTCCTAAAGTAGCTTTAATATCCCCTATACTAACTCCGACAGCAATAGAAATTACAATTACTCCTTCTTTAAGGTAATTTTTAATGTCTTCCATCACCAGCCCATAAAGATAAGGTTTTACGGCTAAAACCAAGTAATCGGCTTGCTTGGCAACCTCTTGGTTTGATTTAAGAACTCTTAGCTTAAGGGTCTCTTTCATATAGTGACGGGCGGGCGGACTGGGATCCCAAACCACAATGTCTTCTGGACTAAAAACTTTTCCCTTAATTAATCCACCTATCATCGCCTTTGCCATATTACCGCAACCGATAAATCCAATTGTATTTTTCATTTTCCACGTCCTTGTCATTTATTTCTTAAAGATTAATTATAGCCTTTGTTTCTTAAATTTTTATATTTTTTCTAAAAAGCCCCTATAACCATGATGATTTCCAATTTCTTGTCATCACGATCATAGGGGTAACCTTTAGATCTTGGCAATATCTGTTCGGTAACGAGCACCTTCAAAAAAAACGTGATTAATATTTTGATAGACTTTTGCCCGAGCCCCTTCAATGCTTTCACCTAGGGCTGTAATGCCCAGAACCCGGCCACCATTTGTCAGCAGCTGGCCATTTTCTATTTTTGTCCCACCATGAAAAACAAGACACTCTTCGATTTTATCAAGGCCGGTAATGAGTTTGCCTTTTTGATATTCTCTAGGATAACCTGCTGACCTTATAACAACACAAACGGCTGCTTGTTTTTTCCATTTAATGGGACAATTTTCTAAATCACCATCGATCACGGCTTGGATGATATCAACTAAATCGGATTCTAATCGGACCAAAACCGATTGGGCTTCGGGATCACCAAAGCGAACATTAAACTCTAAAACTTTAGGCACGCCCTGGTCAATCATTAGACCGATAAATAAAATCCCTTTAAAATCCATCCCATCAGCGATAAAGCCCTTAATAATGGGATCGAGGATTTCTTTTTTAATCCGCTGATTTAAACTTTCATCTTTAAAAAGAACATTGGGTGAATAGGATCCCATCCCCCCAGTATTAAGGCCCTGATCATCATCGTAGGCCCGTTTATAATCTTGGGCACTCTCCATAGGGATAATCGTTTGACCGTCAACAAAGCAGAGAATTGAAGCTTCTTGGCCAGTCAAGTATTCCTCAACCACAAGCTTGTCTCCGGCCTGGCCAAATTGTCGGTCTTTCATAATCATTTTAACGCCAGCTAGGGCCTCTTTTTCATTATCAACAATCAAGACCCCTTTACCAGCTGCTAGACCATCGGCCTTGATAACCATTGGGTAGCCAAAAAGTCCCAATTCTTTGATAATTGTCTGGTAATCATGGTATTCACGATAATCAGCCGTAGGAATCTGGTGGCGTTTTAGAAATTCCTTGGTAAAGGCCTTACTTCCCTCAAATTGGGCGCATTTTTGATTGGGCCCAAAAATTCGCAAACCTTCTTTTTCAAAGGCATCGACCATACCCATCACTAGGGGCAGCTCAGGACCAACGATGGTTAAATCAATTTTCTTTCTCTTGGCGAAAGCCAAACAAGCAGGTATATCATCCACTGCTAGGTCAACACATTTAGCTATAGCGGCCATGCCACCATTACCTGGAGCTGCATATATTTTTTTTACCTGCTTACTTTGAGACAATTTCCAGCACAAGACATGTTCTCGCCCACCTGATCCAATCACTAATACCTTCATCCGCTCTCCTTCTTCTCTTGATACGAATTTTTCCATCTTGATACTCATTTTTCCTTTTTAGGAATGTTTAAAATGACGCATACCCGTAAAGACCATGATCATTCCAGCCTCATCACAAGCTTTGATCGATTCGTCGTCGCGAAGGGCTCCTCCTGGTTGGATAACCGCCGTAATGCCTGCTTGTGCCGCCGCTTTTACACAATCGTCAAAGGGGAAAAAGGCATCGGATGCCATAACTGCTCCCTTAACCCGATCACCAGCCTGCTTAATGGCGTTTTCTAGGGCCCAGATCCGGTTAACCTGGCCTGGGCCATTGCCGATCAGACAATGATCTTTCGTTAAACTAATCCCATTGGACTTGGTGTTCTTAACCGCTTTCCAAGCAAAGAGAAGTTCTTTTAATTCTGCCTCGGTTGGTTGTTTTTTACTAACCACCTGCAACTCTTTATAAAGCTGGGTATCCCGCTCTTGAATCAATAGGCCACCTAATACTTTTTTGATCTCATAACCCGGTTCACTATAGGTGATATCTTTTAATGTAAGTACTCTTAAATTGGGTTTTTCGGCTAAAACAGCAAGGGCTTCCTGGCTATAAGAAGGGGCAACACTGACTTCAAGAAAAGTTTTAACCATTTGTCTTGCCGTTTCCTTATCAATTTCCCGGTTTGACGCAATGATTCCACCAAAGATGGAAATTGGATCGGCTTGGTATGCTTTTTGATAGGCGGTGGCAATTTTTTCATGGCTGGCAATGCCACACGGATTGGCATGCTTAACCGCCACAATCGTTGGTTCATCGCCATATTCTTTTAAAATTTCTAAGGCCCCATTGGTATCGTTGATATTATTATAAGACAACTCTTTTCCCTGCAATTGCACAGCAGTGGTAAGGGCTCCCTTAAGCGGAAGCGTTTCCCCATAGAAAGCCGCCTTTTGATGGGGGTTTTCTCCGTAACGCAGGTCTTGAATCTTCTCAAAGGTCATCGTCACTCTTTGCGTTAAGACTTCCCCGTCTATGTCTTTTCTCAAATAATCAGCAATCATCGTATCGTAATTTGAAGTTGTCTCGAAGACCTTGAGGGCTAATTGGTAGCGCGTTTCCCATTTTGTTTGACCCTGGTCCTTTAATTCCATTAAGACCTTTTGATAATCGGCCGGATCCACCACCACGGTCACATCATTAAAGTTTTTAGCCGCTGACCGAAGCATGGTGGGCCCCCCGATATCAATATTTTCAACTGCCTCTTCAAATTGAACACCCTCTTTTAAAATAGTCTTCTTAAAGGGATAGAGGTTAATCACCACTAAATCAATGGCTGTAATATCCAGTTGGCTCATCTCTTTTTGGTGGTCTTCATTATTGCGAACACCTAATATTCCCCCGTGAATTTTAGGATGAAGGGTTTTAACACGACCATTTAAACATTCAGGAAAACCGGTAACCTCTGAAACATTGATTACCTTGATCCCTGCTTGGGTCAGTACTTTTGATGTTCCGCCAGTGGAGATGATTTCCCATCCTAACCCTTCTAATGCTTTTGCAAATTCAACGATTCCTTCTTTATCTGATACACTTAATAAGGCTCTCATACTTTCCTCCTATTTTCCTAATCACTTTTACCAATTGATTTTTTCTATTTTCTTTTTTTAACGATTCGCCCTTCCACCACAAAGCCCTTTTTACAAAAATCGACAACCACTTGGGGCAATAATTGATGTTCTAAAACGAGGACCTTCTTTTGAATTGACTCCGGACTATCATCATCATCTAGTTGAATAGCTTTTTGAGCAATAATTGGCCCATCATCGGCACATTCATTAACAAAATGGACAGTCGCCCCGCTTATCTTAACCCCTGATTCCCATACCTTTTCATGCACTTTCATCCCGTAGTAACCTTTTCCACAAAATGAAGGAATCAAGGATGGGTGAATATTAATAATGGCATTGGGAAAGGCCTGAACAAATTCCGCTGTCACAATTTTCATATAACCGGCCAAGACCACTAAGTCAACCTGATAGTCTTTTAAATAAGCAATCAAGGCTTGGTCATAGCTAAGATTATTTGTATAATCTTGAGGGTCTAAAAAAATAGCATCAATATTGACAGCCCTTGCACGCTTAAGACCATAAGCATCTGCTTTATTTGAAATCACCACCACAATTTCTGCATCAAGCTGGTGAACTTGATCGATTAAAGCTTGAAGATTCGAGCCATTTCCAGAAATAAGGACCCCTATTTTTTTTAGAGACATAATTTTATTTTTTCCTCACCGACTTCTACCTGGCCAAGCACCACTGGTTTTTCACCCTTTTTAACAAGGTCTGCTAAGATTTCAGGGGCTTGATTTTCAGAAACGACAAGGATTAAACCAATGCCCATATTAAAGGTGGCATACATGGCTTCTTTTGAGACCTTGCCTAAATCTGCAATCAAATTAAAAATAGGCAATTTTTCAATAGCAGCAGTATCAATTTTAGCGCATAAGCCCTGGGGCATCATCCTAGGAATATTTTCATAAAATCCCCCGCCAGTCACATGACACATCCCTTTGATCTGATAATTTTTAATTACATCGGCAAGGGCCTTAACATAAATACGTGTCGGTGTTAAGAGGGCCTGGCCCAAGCTCATCCCTAATTCCTCATAGTAAGTCTTTATATCTAGGTTTAAATCATCAAAGATAATTTTTCGAATCAAGGAAAAACCATTGCTATGAACGCCGGATGATGGCAGGCCAATCAATAAGTCCCCTTTATTAATCGATTGACCACTAATAATTTTATCTTTTTCGACGATACCAACAGCGAAACCGGCCAAATCGTATTCATCTTCCCCATACATACCTGGCATCTCTGCCGTTTCGCCGCCAATTAAGGCCATTTCGCCTTGTAAGCAACCCTCAGCAATCCCCTTTACAATTGCAGCAATCTTTGGGGGATGGTTCTTGCCACAGGCTATATAATCAAGAAAAAACATCGGTGTGGCCCCTTGACATAAGATATCATTAACACACATGGCCACACAATCAATTCCAATACTATCGTGTTGGTCCAGTAAAAAAGCAAGTTTTAATTTTGTTCCCACCCCATCGGTTCCGGAGACAAGGACTGGTTTTTGGTAGCCAGTAGGTAATTCAAAAAGCCCCCCAAATCCCCCAATCTGGGATAGGACCTTATCATTAAAGGTCCGCTTGACATCTTCTTTCATCAGTTTAACTGATTGGTAACCCGCCACCACATCGACTCCCGCCGATCGATAAGCATCTGTTTTTTTATGGTCTGCCATTTTTCCTCCACCTTTATTCATTTGCTTTAAGAACCGGTACTTCCATTGGGTATTCGCCATCGAAACAGGCCCGGCAAAAAGTTGTTTGACACCCTGCTGATTCATCTAAACCCTCTAAAGAAATATAAGCCAGGGAATCAGCATTTAATATCTCTCTAATTTCATCGACTGTTTTTTTAGCACCGATTAAATACTTTCGCCTTGGCGTATCGATTCCAAAGTGACAGCTATAGCTAACCGGCGGGCTAGTTACTCTAAAATGGACTTCCTTTGCACCCGCCTGTCTTAATATTTCCACTAGTCGCTTAGATGTTGTCCCTCTAACAATCGAATCATCAATAATAATAACCCGTTTTCCAGATACCGTCTCCTTTAAGGCATTAAGTTTAATCCGCACCCCTTCTTCTCGTAATTTCTGATTAGGAGCAATAAAGGTCCGTCCAATGTATTTATTTTTAATCAGGCCAATACCATAGGGAATCCCCGAGGCTTCAGCGTAACCAATGGCTGCCGGTATCCCCGAATCAGGGACCCCAATAACGACATCCGCTTCGACTGGGCTTTCCCTTGCTAAAATTTCCCCAGCTTTATGACGAGCTGCATAAACAGAAATCCCATCCATCACCGAATCAGGCCGGGCAAAATAAATCAATTCAAAAATACAAGCTTTTTTCTTAACCCAATTATTTTGTCCATAACTGCTAATCCCCTCATCATCGATAACGATAATTTCGCCGGGTTCAATGTCTCGAATAAGTTCAGCTCCCATCCCTTCAAGGGCACAGCTTTCCGAAGCAAGGAAGTAGTCATTGCCCTTTTTGCCTAAGCACAAGGGCCGTAAACCAAAAGGATCACGAATACCCACTAATTTATCCCCGACGGTGATTACAACGGCGTAGGCACCTTTAATAATCTCAACCATCCGCTGGATGGCTTCAATCATTCCATGGCGCAAACCCCGTACCAAAATATTAACCATCACTTCGGTATCAACTGTCGTTTGAAAGACCACTCCGGCATCTTCTAGCATCTTTCTGAGGGCCCGGTCATTAACAAGATTGCCATTATGGGCTAGGGCAATTTGACCACTGCTATGATTGACAATCAGTGGCTGGGCATTAGCCACACCTTCTTCGCCTGAAGTCGAATAACGAACATGGCCAATTCCAATATTTCCCTTTAATTGTTTTAATAAACTTCCTTTAAAGACTTCAGAGACCAAGCCTAGGTCCTTGTAATAACGGATTTTTCCCTCTTTATTGGCGGCAATTCCAGCACTTTCCTGGCCCCGATGCTGGAGGGCATAGAGACCATAATAAATATACGATGCACAATTGCCCTCTTTTGAATTCAAATGAACGCCCATTACCCCACATTCATCTTGAAACTTATCCTTTTCCATCACTGTTTTCCTTCCAGATCTATTAATTCTGATTAAATAGTTTACGCTTGGATCCGCTTAAACATTTCCGCATAAGCTTCTTCAATTTCACCCATATCCTGTCTGAAGCGATCTTTATCGAGTTTTTTATTAGTTTTAACATCCCAAAAGCGGCAAGTATCGGGTGAAATTTCATCTCCTAAAACAATTTGACCATCTTTTGTTTTTCCAAATTCAAGTTTAAAATCAACCAATTTAATCCCTTTTTCTAGAAAATAGTCTTTTAAGATGGTATTAATTTTAAAAGTCATCTCACGAATAATTTCAATCTCTTCCTTGCTTGCTAATTCCATGGCAATGGCATGGTAATCGTTAATTAGCGGATCCCCATAATCATCATTTTTATAGGAAAACTCAAAGATCGGGCTTTTAAAATCAATCCCTTCTTCTAGGCCCAGTCTTTTACAAATTGACCCGGCTGCCGTGTTTCGAATAATTACTTCCAGTTGAAAAATTTTTAAGGCCTTAACCAATTGTTCTTTTTCCGACAATAGCTTAACTAAATGAGTCGGTATCCCTTTTTTTTCTAGCATGGCAAAAATAATACTGGTCATCTTATTGTTAATGCTTCCTTTGCCGCTAATACTGCCCTTTTTTTCGCCATCAAAGGCCGTTGCATCATCCTTATAGTCAATCACATAAAGACCATCATCATCTGTTTTATAAACTTTTTTAGCCTTGCCTTCGTATAGTTGTTCTAATTTTTTCATTTTACTTCCCCACTTTTTATTAGTTTTTGAATTTTTCTATTCTTGGCCACAACTTCATCATTAAGCTGACCCTTATAAGCTTTCATCATTTCTGCTACCTTGGCATCCTTAACGGCTAAGATCTGGGCTGCTAAAATTCCGGCATTTTCTGCTCCATTCACTGCGACAGTAGCAACCGGAACACCACTTGGCATCTGGACAATTGATAATAAGGAATCGAGGCCCCCTTGAAAAGAAGTTTGAATTGGTATGCCAATCACTGGAAGAGGTGTAATACCAGCAATCACGCCCGGTAAATGAGCCGCCTTACCAGCTGCAGCAATAAATAATTCAATACCCTTTTCTTGGGCCTTACTGGCATAATCAAAAATAATTTCCGGATTCCGATGGGCTGAAATAACCTGGACATCATAATCAATCTCAAACTTTTCCAAAACCACCAAGGCTTTTTTAACGACCTCAAAATCCGAATCACTACCCATAATAACTGCTACTTTTGCTTTGTTCATTTTTTCTCCCTTGTTTTATTATTTAAAATACTGGACACCGGCTTCAAAAATTTTCTGATCCATTTTCCCCGGAATATTTTGATACAAGCCCTGACCAATGCGTTCAGAATGGCCCATCTTCCCTAAGATCCGTCCGTCTAAAGAGGTAATCCCTTCGACGGCATAAACAGAACCATTGGGATTAAAGGCTGAATCCATGGTGGCCTCCCCTTCAAAATTAACATATTGAGTGGCTATTTGCCCGTTTTTTATCAAGCTTTTGATTTTATCGTCACTGGCCACAAAGCGTCCTTCGCCATGACTCATGGGAATCCGATAAATTTCACCTAGCTCGGTATTGGCCAGCCAAGGCGATAACTTTGAGCTGATTCGCGTCATTGGAATGGTTGATATATGGCGGTTAATGGCATTGACCGTCAATGTCGGCATGTCCGGTAAAATATGGCAAATTTCGCCATTTGGGACCAAACCTAGTTTAATTAAAGCCTGAAAGCCATTGCAAATCCCTAACATTAAGCCATCACGGTTTTTTAGTAAATCCATGACCGCATCCATCATTTGCGGGTTGCGAAAAACCGAGGCAATAAATTTGCCTGAACCGTTAGGCTCATCACCAGCACTAAAACCTCCAGGTAAAACAATCATTTGCGAGGCTTTAATCATCCCCGCCATTTCATCAATGGAAGCCTTAATGTCTTCTGAATTCTGATTTCGAAAAATTGCTGTCATTGGTCGGGCACCAGCTTTTTTAAAGGCCTTAACCGTATCGTATTCACAATTGGTGCCCGGAAAAACAGGAACAAAGACTTGGGGGCAAACAAACTTTGATTTTGATAAAATCATTGGCCAAGCCTTGTAAGAGATGGTTTCTAAAGGCCCGGTCGCCTTAGCGGCTTGGGGGTAGACTTCAGAAAGAGGGGCTTCCCATATTTTAGCCAAATCCTTTGTCGAAACTTTTTCGTTTTTATAAATTAGGGCTTGTTGGTCATTGGTCTTCCCAACTTCTTGCGGCCCATCAATTTCTTTTTTGACTTCAACCAAAATGCTCCCATCATTGGGTGAAAAGAGTTCAGCTATGGTTAAATCCTCATTAAGACTAACACCTATATCATTTCCCACCGCCATTTTAACTAAGGCCTCAGCAATCCCGCCCCGGCCAAGAACTTTTGCTGAAATAATATTCTTTGTCCGCATTTGCCCTAAAATTTGCTCGTATAATCCTTTCATTTGATTCAGGTCAGGAAGGCCATTTTCATCAATGGGGCATTTGAAAATTTGTAAGACCGTATTTTCTTCTTTTAATTCACTGGTGATCACCTGATTGATATGACCTGTCACAACGGCAAATGAAATCAAGGTCGGCGGCACCGATAAGTCTTTAAAAGTCCCAGACATACTATCTTTGCCCCCAATAGCCGGAGTTGTCATGATCTTTTGGGCTTGGTAAGCCCCCAAAAGAGCGGCAAAAGGGCGGCCCCATTTTATCGGATCATCAGCCAAGCGTTCAAAATACTCTTGAAAACTAAGTCTGGCTTTTCTAAAATCGCCACCCATGGCCGTGATTTTAGAAAGAGATTCAATCACAGCCATCATGCCACCAATAAAAGGACTTTTTTTAGCAAGCTGGGGATTATAACCGAAACTCATCAAACTACAGGTGGTCGTATCACCATGTTCGACGGGTATTTTGGCCACCATCCCATCCATCGGCGATAAGCCATTTTTTCCGCCATAGGGCATGGCCACTGTTGCGGCCCCAACGGTCGAATCAAACATTTCCGCCAAGCCCCGCTGGCTAGCAATATTTAAGTCCTCAAGCATTAAGGTCAGTTCTTGGCTAAAGGATTTTCGTTCAACAGCCTCAGGCTGACTATTTTCGACCCCTTCGACAAGCAGATCGGCAAATTGGGGGGCTCCATTGCAATCTAAAAATTTTCTAGAGATATTTAAAATTTCCCGACCCTGCCATGTCATAATTAGCCGACCACTATCGGTTACCTCGGCCACTGGTGTAACTTGAAGATTTTCTTGGTTTCCAATCGTGATAAAGGCATCGACATCTTTGGGATCAACGACCACGGCCATCCGCTCTTGGGATTCTGATATGGCTAATTCGGTCCCATCTAAGCCTTTATACTTTTTAGGGACTTGGTCCAAATCAATGCTTAGGCTATCGGCTAATTCACCAATGGCAACTGAAACCCCACCGGCTCCAAAATCATTGCAACGTTTGATCATCTTTGCAAGCTTGGGATTTCTAAATAAACGTTGGATTTTTCGTTCTTCGACCGGATTTCCTTTTTGAACTTCGGCACTGCAGCCAATAATTGATTCTTCCGTATGGACCTTGGAGGAACCCGTTGCCCCACCACAGCCATCTCTGCCTGTTTTTCCACCTACCAATAAAATAATGTCGCCAGTTATTGGCTGCTCTCTAATAACATTTTCCTTAGGTGCAGCAGCAATAACGGCCCCTACCTCCATCCGTTTAGCCAAAAAACCGGGATCATAAATTTCTGTTACCTGTCCAGTTGCCAGTCCAATTTGATTTCCATAGGAACTAAAACCTTGGGCGGCCTCAATACAAATTTTTCGTTGGGGTAATTTTCCCGGCAGGGTTTCTGCAATTGGGGTTCGCGGATCCCAAGCACCACTTAGGCGCATGCCCTGATAAACGTAGCTTCTCCCGGATAAGGGATCTCTAATGGCACCACCAAGACAGGTTGCCGCCCCCCCAAAGGGCTCAATTTCAGTCGGATGATTATGGGTTTCATTTTTAAACATCAATAAATAATCTTCATCTTGCCCATCATGGTCGACGACAATATTGATGCTACAGGCATTAATTTCCTCAGACTCATCTAAGTCGGGGACCAGTCCTTTATTTTTTAAGACCTTAGTTCCCATGGTTGCCAAATCCATAAGGGTCAAGGGTCGCTTTGTTTGTGGACCATACAGCTCTATCCGGTCCTGGCAATAGCCGTCATAGACTTTTTTCATGGCCTTTGAGATTGGATCATCCCCTAAAAACTCGACTTTTTTAATTTGGGTTAAAAAGGTCGTATGGCGGCAATGATCTGACCAATAGGTATCGATGACCTTTAATTCCGTTATCGTCGGATTTCTCTTTTCATCATTTTTAAAATAATTTTGAACAAGCAAAAGATCGGCAAAAGTCATTGCAAAACCCTGTTCGCTTCGATAATTTTCTAATGCCTTCTTATCAAAATTATTAAAGTCAAGGAGTTCTTCAATCTTTTGGCCTTGGCAGGCTTCATCAACTAGGCTCTGATAAGGTTCGAGGGATGTCTCTTGAGAATCAACCGGATTAATCATATACTTTTTAATCCTTAAAAATTCATCCTCACTAAGATCACCCTGCACGATAATCATTTTTGCGACTCGGACCAAAACATGGCGGCCTAAAACAATTTGAATGCATTGAATGGCTGAATCGGCATGCTGGTCATATTGACCCGGCAAATAAGCGATTCCAAAAATCCGTTCATCTTTCTTTAGTGGAAGTCGGTCAAAAAAGACATGATCCACATTGGCTTCCGATAGGATACTGGGAATAATCTGGTCCATCTGGTCATTATTTAATCCTTCTACATCGTAACGAAACAATACCCTCGTCGAAGAAAGACCTTTAATATTTAAAATACTCGTAAATGTCTTTGTTAAAGATTTTGCTTCAATATTAAATTCTTTCTTTTTTTCTACAAAAATTCGTTTTATCACCATTAACCACCTTTTAAATTGATAATCATAGTTTACTATTTCCGAACATTATTTACAATACTTTTTCTAATGTTCGGATTATTTTTATCTTAACCACCATTGATCACTTCTTTTTTAAGCCTTATTTAAAAATTGACGTTAGGCCACTGAGATTCCTTTGCAATTTTTAGATAAATTAGGTATGATAAGAAGAAAAAGCGAGGAAAACCATCATGAAAATTTACCATCTCCATCATAGTGGATTTTTAATTCAATTCGAGGATAAAACAATTATATTCGATTGTTTCACCCATATCCCCCAACAATTATTGCGAAAAAACATTCCTCATTATTTTTTTGTGAGTCATGGCCATAGCGATCATTATTCAAAAAAGATTTTTACCACCGATCGTATTTATCAACCTGTTTTTATTATCAGTGATGATATCCCTTTCGTCCCCGGTAGTCACAGTATGGCCCCTTACCAACGCCTATCACTGGGTGGTATGGATATCCAGACATTCGGATCAACTGACCAAGGTGTTTCTTTTTATGTCAATACCAATAACCACCATATTTTTCATGCTGGTGATTTAAATTGGTGGGATTGGGATACCAATGAACGCCCCCATATTGATTCAAAACAAGAAGAAAGAGATTATAAAAATGAATTGGAACGCCTCAATGGATTGCCAATAGAGATAGCCTTTATCCCCGTCGATCCACGCCTTGGCGATTCTTTTTATAAGGCTGGCCAGTATTTTATTGAAAAATTTCAACCCAAGCTTATGGTTCCCATGCATTTTCGCGATAATTTTTCAATTGTTTCACAATTTAAAGAAAAAATCGGCAAAAGCAAAACCCTTATTCCCATTTTCAACCATCGCAATATGCGCATTGATGAGCAATTAGGACTAGGAAAATAAAGAAATAAAAAAGATCTTAAAAACAATTTCTTGTTTTTAAGATCTTTTGTCATTATTCTGCTTTTGCATGGCCGGGATTTTTTGAAACCACATCAATGGCCTGATTAATGGCTTCAATGACATCTGCTTTTGCTTCCATTTTTGCTTCTTCAACTTTTCCGTATAAAAACCCTTTGTGTTCGACAAAATAAGCCGGTTGCAGATGATTTAGCGTATGGGCCTTCATGTCCTCTAAACATCGCTTGCAAGCACAAACCCCTTCGTGAGCTGTCAACATCTCTGGTAACAAGTCATCGACAACTTCTTCCATGTAATTTTTTATCATTTATCTCACCCCTAAGAACTAATCCTTTCCCTATTTTTTCAAATTATACCTTTGATTTAGAAAACTTACAATGGCTTCTTTGCTAACTAAAAGTCATAATTTACCTTAAAAACTGTTCCTGGCTGGCCGATTAAAGATAAAATTGATCCTGGTGTCACATCAATGCTAGGCGATTCCTCAATAAGGCTATCATACAGGATTGTATAATCCGGTCCAAAGACAAGAACACGGCTATCCTCAACCGCTTCAAGGCTGATACTTCCTTCATAGTCTAAGAACCGCAAACTATTATTGCTATCCACCTCAATGCTTTCACTATCTTTCATTTTCGGAATCTTGCTAAGCTCTTTATAGCGATAGCCACCCATGTCTAAAATTTCTACACCTGCGTCTGTACTAATACGTCCAGTCGCTTGATCCCTTGCGTATTCAAGAATCATTTCAGTTTGATACCCGTCTTTTAACTGATAGGCTATATAATTCCCTTCTGCACCTACAGCGACCATGCCCGGGATATCACTAACTAGTCTTGTATTAATTGCTTCTGTATATAGATCTATGGCTGATAGATTTATCGGAATCCACCACTTATCGTCAAAAGCATTTGTTTCTAAGAATGACCCTGGTGTAATTTCCTCGCCGAGGACAATCGAATAGTCTCCTTGAAGTAAATTCCCAAGCAATAATTTTTTTCCCCATTCCTGATTAAAGGAATACCTAATTCCTCCATCGTTTTGGAAAAAGCCATCGTCCATATAAAGAAAGCGATTAGTTTCAACAAAGTCACTGCCATCATATTCCATATAAATCATTTGATTTTGAATCGGTTCAAACTCAATTTTTATAATACTCTCGCCACTTCCATAGTAACCAGCAAAGTCAGCGACTTCTGCCGGCATACTAGCCATCGATCTCGAAGCAATCTCAGGAAGCTCTTCGATTAATTGATTTTCTTCTAAAAATGCTGTAATAATGGCATTTGTCACTCCTGTAACATTACCACCTCCGGCAAAAATAAGGGCAATGCTTAAATCCTCTTCTGGCAATAGATAAAATTGGGAGGAGAATTGTAATGTCCCTCCATTTTTACTGATCACCTTCACATCTTTTAGGGCAAATTCTGCTACTTCCACCATATCCCAGCCTAAACCATAATTGGTAATTGGTGTCCCCCTAGGAACAGTTTCTTGAGCATATTGCGGGCTTGCGCCTTCTAAAAAGGATGCTTCTGTGATCAATTTATCCTTAAGCAAGGCATCACCAAAACGACATAAATCGGAGGCCGTCGATGTTATCCCCCCGGTTCCCATCAAGTTAACATACTCCGGCGGATTGGCCAGTCCATTTTTACCATAATTAAGAGCACTATTTGTTTCATCTTCAATAAAATTGCTACTGGAATTGGCCATCCCTGCTGTAGAAAAAATATTCTTTTCAAGATACTCAGAAAAACTTAATCCCGAGACTCTTTCAACCAAAACTTCAGCTAAGGTAAAGCCGTCGTTACAATAAACACTAATCTTACCAGGATCACTTTTCAATGAAGACCTTTTGAGATAGTCCATAAAATTATCCAGGTATTCAGAATCCCTTTCGGTCGCAAAACCATTAGGCAAATAGGTTCCGGGCAGTCCTGAACTATGGTTTAAGAGCATTCTTACCGTAATGTTTTTATAACGCTCATCTTCCATAGTAAAGTCGTCAAGATAATCGCTAACAGCTTGATCCAGTTCCACCTTTCCCTCTTCCACCAATTGAAGAATCGCCGTTGCGGTAAAGACCTTACTGACTGATCCAATATTATACTGGGTATTTTCGTCAACGGGACTAGAACTAAGACGATCGGCCATGGCAAAGCCTTCTTGATAAAGAATTTCGCCATTTTTCATCACCGCAATGCTGGCACTAGAAACATTGCCTTGGCCAATTTCTCGCCAAATTTCAGTTCGGGCCGTTTCAATGGTTTTTTCAATTAAGGGCTTTTCACCTATTTCTACTTCACAAGCCGTAACAATTAACAAACTGCATAGAACAATAATGACTGCTAACCTCTTTTTTAGCATAAACTTTCTCCTCTTTAACATAGTCTTATTAATGATTATACCAATCTTTTAG
>CAZJGM010000020.1:0-23642 GCA_964545675.1 uncultured Lachnospiraceae bacterium
AGCTTGCAGATGAATATACCTTATAAATTTACACGCCCAGATAGCTCAGTCGGTAGAGCAGAGGACTGAAAATCCTCGTGTCGGTGGTTCGATTCCGCCTCTGGGCACCACTAGAAAACAATCGCATCTCACGCCTTAGGGTGTATTTTTTTTGCAAAAAAAAGATTTAAACTTGAAATGATATACAAATTGTGTTAAGATGTATCTAAATTGTAACACGATAAGCGAGTGGAGAGGTAAATTACCAATGGAGAATCAGAATGATCGCGTATTGCGACGCAAAAAAAGGAAATTAAAAAAAAGACAACAATCCATTGCGGTACTAACGATTTTAACCATGTTAATTTCAGCCGGAATGGTTCATGCCCAAGTTCAAGGGTATGAAATTTTTTATCAGGGTCAATCCTTAGGAAGTGTCAAATCGGCCAGCGTTTTTGACCGTGCCCTTTCTCAAATTGAGAAAGAATATCAGCTTTCTTTTGAGAATGATGATCTTATTTTGGCTAAAGGTTTTGAACTCGTTTCGTCTCGGGTTGATCAGACCCTAGATGTCGATCAATGTTTTGAAAGATTAGCCAAGCAAGATATTGAACTTTATGTTAATGGAATGATTATTCTTTGCGATAATCAGGTGATGGGAATTGCCCAGTCTTCCGATGAGGCTAATCGCTTGAAGGAAACTTACCAAGCCATGTATCCTTCTGCTGATGAATTGGTTTTTATCAAGGAGCAAACAGCCCTTTCTAAAAGCTCTGATTTTGAGACGATTCTAAGTAACATCCAACATTTAAAAGCACAATAAAGGTAATTAAAAAACGACTTTAGAGATGACTCTAAAGTCGTTTTCATTTATAATATAATCATAATAGGAGGTATAAAAATGAAAACTGAGATGGAAAAAGGAATGGATACGGCCGTTAAATATCTTTCTTTTCGAAGCCGGACTGAGAAAGAAGTATTTGAACATCTTTTGAAAAAAAAATATAGGCAAAAAGTAATCCTCGAGATCATTAATCGCTTAAAAGACTACCGCTATCTTGATGATCAGGATTATCTTAAAAATTACCTATCGACTAATGCTCAAGTGACCCGTTATGGAAAGATCCGTATTTTCCATGATTTAAAGCGTCGAGGCTTAAAAGAATCGGTCCTCGATCAGTTAGATCATTATTATCCCCGCCAGATGGAAAAAAAATTCTGTAAGATCCTCGCTGATAAACACTATCCCAAGCTGCGTGGAAAATCAATTCCTGAACGCAAAAAAAATTTATACACTAAATTATTGCGTTTAGGTTACGAAAGGACAATGATTTTAGACTGTATTGACACTTTAACTTGGGAAAATCAAGATCAGGAGCAAAAGGACGAGGAAAAAATTCGTTTAAAATTAGCGGAAGATTTTAAAAAATATGAAAAAAGACATATAAAGAAAGGGTATAAGGATTATGAATTAAATCAGCGGATTTTTAGAAGTCTGGCTGGACGGGGCTATTCCTTTGAGTTGATCAAGGAGCTAATGGATGAAAAAAAAGCCCACCTAGAAGAATGAGCTTAGAAGCCTAAAGTCTTAGGCGGTTAATCAGATAGGGGATTGCTTTTTCAAAGCAGACACCGTATCTTTTTTCTTGGTCGTACTCAAGGGTCTTAATGATACATTCTCTAGTATAATCAACGGCAACCTGACTTGCTTCAACGAGGTTATTATCGTTAAGATAAGCCCCTAAAAAAGTGCTGCCAAAAACATCACCAGTGCCATGGAAATAATCGGCAACGCGTTCATTGTAAACATACTTATAGATCTCAGTTTCAGAATCATAGGTAGCAGCACCTAATTTTAGACCATCGTAGGAAATGCCAGTAAGAACTATTTTCTTTGCACCGAGTGTTGAAAGTCGTTTTAACAAGCCTTTAACATAGGATTCATCATAATCTTTGCCAATATAGGCTTCGTCAAGCATAAAAGCGGCTTCGGTTAGATTAGGAATAATAATATCCGCTTTTGCACAGAGTTTTGTCATTCCTTTTGCCATTTCAGGCGAATAAATTGAATAGAGTTCGCCGTTATCAGCCATCACCGGATCAACTAAGATGGTGGTATTTTTTTCTTTGAAGCGATCAAATAAATTGGCAACTAAGTCAATTTGTTCAAAAGACCCTAAAAAGCCACTGTATAAAGCGTCAAATTTTAAATCAAGTGATTTCCAGTGGTCGGCAATGGGGGTAATATCATCAGTTAGGTCGCGGTAGGTAAAATTTTCAAATCCACCGGTATGGGTTGATAAAACGGCTGTCGGAATGACAGCCGTATCGTGACCACTTGCCGATAATATTGGTAGGGCAACGGTTAGTGAACAGCGACCGACGCATGAAATATCGTGAATTGCTGCGATTCTTTTCTGTTTCATTTTGTCTCCTTAATAATTTTATGGTTAATTTAAATATTATAAGTTATAATTGATGCTATAGAAAGAACCAGTTTCAATGTTTTTTAAGGGGTCAGAAGGGAGAATTATGTTAACTATTTCATTTAAAGATAAGAATAAACACCTTTATGAAGAGATTTACCAACAAATTAAAGATGAGATTTTTGAGAATCGCTTAAAAGCTGGTGAAAAGCTCCCGTCTAAACGGAATTTAGCCAATCAATTATCGGTCAGTGTCAATACGGTCGATACGGCCTATAGTCAATTATTGGCTGAGGGCTATGTGGAATCAATTCCCAAGAAAGGTTTTTTTGTCTGCGAAATTGAACCTTATTTTAGAAAGAAAGATTTTGAGTCAAGGCAATTGGTTAAAGTTGATTCAGATGAAAAACCAATTGATATTGATTTTTCGCCGACCTCAGTTGACCAGCAATTATTTCCCTATAACGCCTTTCGCAAGCAATTTAAAACTGTTTTTAATGAATACAATAAGGATCTTTTAAAAAAACCAGATCTTCAGGGCGATATAAGTTTAAGGCGGTCCTTAGTGGAAATGCTTTACCGAACCCGTGGGGTAAAATGTAGCCAGGAACAGATTATTATTGGAACCGGAACTGATAAACTACTTCAAACGCTGGGTCTTATTTTTGGTAAAGAAAAATCGATTATCCTTGAAAATCCAGTCTATTTAAAAGCATATCGGATTTTTAAACAATTGGGAAATCCCGTTAGTTCAGTATCAATCGATAACAAAGGGATTCGCATTGAGCCCCTTAAGAATTACCAAGATGCCGCTGTTTACATTACCCCTTCTCATCAATTTCCCTTGGGGATAAGCATGCCTATTGATCGCCGGATCAAGCTTCTTAATCAGATTAATAAGCAGGATGATTTTTATATTATCGAAGATGACTATGATAGTGAATTTCGCTATAATGAAAAACCACTGCCTTCACTTAAGAGTATTGACCGCCATGAGCGGGTTATCTATATGGGCACTTTTTCAAAGTCGATTGCCCCATCCATACGTATTTCTTACATGGTCTTGCCGGAAGTCCTGCTCAAACGTTACCAAAGACTTAGTGATGGGATTGGCTCTGCCGTTTCGAGTTTGGAACAAAAAATGATCGCCGGTTTTATCAATGAGGGTTATTTTGAAAAACATCTTAATCGGATGCGTAAAATTTATAAAGAAAAACATTTATTTTTAAATCAAGCCCTTAAGAATTTAGGGAAAGAGATTGAAATCAGTGGTGAGAAGGCTGGACATCATCTCTTAGTTCATCTTAAAACGGGGATAAATGAAGGGGATATGGTTAAATATGCCCTCGATCAAGGGGTAAAGGTCTATCCGATTTCAACTTATTTTATTAAGGAAATTCCCCAAACCTATGAAAGCACCGTCCTTCTTGGCTATGGGGCCTTATCAGAGACTCAAATTGAAGAGGGTATCTTAAAACTAAAAAAAGCTTGGGCTTTGAAATAAAATTAGTCAGCTACTTTGTGGTATAATAGAAGTATCGAGCTCACAAGTTAGTGGATGATTCCTTGTCAGTGAGCCTAAAGAAAGTGTGGTAGGATTATTAAGAAACAGAGTGAGCGAGAAAACAAAAAGCCGGAACTTTTAGCACCGGCTGGGGATATGGAATCGGTAATAGCGGCAATTAATGCTGGAGCCGATGCTATTTATTTTGGCGGCATTGATTTTAACGCCCGCCATAGTGCAAAAAATTTAAGTCGCAAGCAGATGTGCCAAATTACTAAGATATCCAAGCAATACAAGGTAAAAAATTATCTTGTCCTTAATACCCTGATTAAAGATAGTGAATGGCAAGACCTTATTGATAGCCTTAATTTTTATCAAACCCTTAATATTGATGGATTGATTGTCCAAGATTTAGGGCTTATTTATCTGTTGCAAAAATATTATCACTTCTCCCTTCAAACCAGTACCCAGATGTCTGTCTATGGTTTGGAAGGTGTTCTTTTTTTTGAAGACTTGGCCTTTGACCGGGTCGTATGCTCCAGAGAAATGAGTCTTGACCAGGTCAGTAGAATCAAAGAAGCGACGCAGATTCCCTTAAAACTATTTATTCACGGGGCCCTTTGCTATGCCTATTCCGGCCAATGCCTTCTTAGCAGTGCAATCGGGGGAAGAAGTGGAAACAGAGGACGTTGTGCCCAGCCTTGTCGCAAAAGTTATCAATTATTAAATAAAGATAACAAATTGATGGAAGAGGGCTTTTTATTAAGCCCTAAGGATTTAAATACTTATAATGATCTTAAAGCGATTATAGATTCAGGGGTTGATGCCTTAAAAATTGAAGGGCGGATGAAAACAGCGGAATATGTTTTTGCCGTCACAAAAGCTTATCGTCAAAGGATTGATAAAATTGTTGATGAAAACACCCAAGTATCAAGCATTAGCCAGCGAGAGATAAGGCAGGTATTTAATCGTGATTTTACCAGCGGCCATTTAATGAAGGATCCTAATATCTTAAACTCCCAACTAGGGAAAAATCGTGGCATAAAAATTGGAAAAGTAGGGAATATCCAGACAAATAAGTCCGGTTATTTTAAGCTACCCTTAATTTTAGATCCGGATGTCGTTATCGCTCTTGGTGATGGCCTTTCTTTTGGCGAGGACGGCAAAAGGGGCAGCCGTGTTGATCGAATTTTTTCCACAAGCGGCCAAGCCTTAGAGACGAGTGCTGGCCAAAGACAAGTATCGATCCCCTATAAGGGAGCGATCGATTCAGAAATGCTTGTTTTTCGAAATCTCGATCGCAAATTAATGGATCGTTTAAAAAAAGAAGCACTTGCCCCATTAGCCCTAGAGAAGACCGAAATTAAGATGACGGTGGAGATTTTAAAAGATCAGGCTGTGACGGTGGAAATAAGTAATGGGCAAAAAACGATGACCTATAAGAGCGAAATTTACCCTGACAAGGCGAAGAAAAATCCTTTAAATGAAGAAATGATCAGCAAACAATTTAGCCGCTTAGGCGATACTAATTTTAAACTAGATGCCCTAGTTATCCGCTGTCAACCGGCTTTATTTTTGGCTAAAAGCCAGCTAAATAGCTTGCGAAATGAAAGTTTAAAGGCCTTTGAGACCTTTGGCCAGGAAGCTAGGCCTCAAATTGATTTAAAGGAAGAATTAAAAGTATTTAAAAATGGTGTGACGGCTAAAAGGCTTTCAATTGAGTTTGCCAATTTACCAGATGACTTCCAATTAGAAGAGCTTATTAAAAAGAAGCAAAAAGCCATTAGCTACGAGTGGGTGTTTCCCTTAAAATTAGATGGTCATGATGATTTAGCCTTTGAAAAAGTTAAAAAATGGCGGAAACGAGGAAACTTAGTTAAGCTTGTTCTTCCGCGAATTATGAATGATCAAATGGTTAAGTACCTAAAGTTGCTCCGGGATGATAAAAAATTAGAAATGAGCGATGGAGTGATTGTTTCAAATTATGAAGGCTTATATTGCCTGAAAGATCGAGGACTTTCTCTTGAAGCCAATGCTTCCTTTAATGTTTTTAATAGCTTGGCCCTTAAAAGCTTAAAAAAATGGGGCCTTGAAGGGGCCGTTGTATCCCTTGAATTAGAAAAAGAAGCGGTGGCAAAAATGGCAGCAGGCCAGATTCTGCCCTTGACCTTAGGGGTTTACGGTTATCAAGAAGTGATGGTCAGTAAAAAATGTCTTTTAAACTGCCCTGATTGCTCTGAGGAAAAGTCAGATGCAAGCTGTTCAAAAACCTTTGAGGGCTACCTAAAAGATGAGCAAAAATTTCCGCTTCGACGAGATGAGATGGGTCTAACCCATATTTATAGCGAATCTCCACTATTTTTAAAGGATGAGCTTTTTGACTTAAAAGGTGTGAGTACCTTGAGAATCTATCACTACAATGAAAAATGGCCAGCCTTTAATGAAATAGTCGATTATTATAGTAAAAAAATGATGAAAGAAGAAAAGATAAATATAGCCCAAAAAGGAAATTGGGGACGATTTAAACGAGGAGTGAAATAATATAAATGGATCAACAAAGCTTAAATGTTTTGGAATATGGTAAAATTGTCAATTGGTTAAAAGAAAATTGTGTGACTGAGGGGGGAAAAGAAAAAGCCTTGAGTCTTCGCCCGATGGATGCCTTAAAAGAAATTAAAGGGGCCCTTGATTTAACAGAAGAAGCGATGACGATGGTTCTTAGAAATGGTCGCCCACCCATTGCCGAGGTCAGTGATGTTCGCAATATCGTCAAGCGTGCTGCTATTGGGTCGATGCTTTCCATGGGCGAGCTCTTAGCCATTGCCTCTTTATTACGGATTATTAGGGATATTAAAAATTACTATCAAGCAGACACACAAATTGATAGCATCTGCTTACTCAATCAATACTTTGATGCCATGGAAAGTTGTGAGGAATTAGAAAAAGAGATCAGTCACAAAATTCTTGGCCCCGAAGAGATGAGCGATCAGGCTTCTCGGGAATTATCCCGGATTCGCCGAGAAATTCATTATAAGAATAATCGCATTAACGATAAATTAAATTCTATGGTGACATCAACGGCCTATGAGAAATATCTCCAGGAAAAAATCGTAACCATTCGAAATAGTCGTTATGTGGTGCCAGTTAAACAAGAATATCGCAATCAGGTTCCTGGGATTGTACTAGATAAGTCATCGAGTGGGGCGACCTTATTTATTGAACCGCTTTCGGTGGTTGAACTTAATAATGATATTAAAATATTAGTGGCCGAAGAAGAACGGGAAATGATTCGTATTTTAAAAGAGTTAACGACTCAAGTAAGCCTCTATAAAGACTTGATCATCAGCGATTATGAATTATTAATTGAGCTTGATCTTGTTTTTGCCAAGGCCAAATTTGCCCTTGCTATCGATGGGCAAAAAGTTGCCATCAGCGAGGATGGACCGATTGTTTTGCTTCGGGCAAAGCACCCCTTGATTCCTGAAGATGAGGTTGTCGCATCAGATATCTATTTTGAAGATGAAACCGATACGATGGTCATTACAGGCCCCAATACCGGGGGAAAGACAGTGACCCTAAAAACCTTAGGGCTTTTAACTTTGATGATTCAAGCCGGTCTTTTTGTGCCAGTCCGAGAAGGAAGCTCAAGCCGAATTTTTAAAAAAGTCTTTGCTGATATCGGTGATGAACAAAGCATTGAACAAAGTTTAAGTACCTTTTCCTCACACATGAAAAATATTGTTCAAATAATCAACGAGGCCGATCATGATTCCTTAGTCTTATTTGATGAACTTGGGGCCGGGACTGATCCTACTGAAGGAGCAGCTTTGGCGATTTCGATTTTGGATGCCCTCCATAAAAGACAGGTTACCAGTGTCTCGACTACTCATTATAGTGAGTTAAAGGAATATGCCTTAGTCACTAAGGGTGTGATGAATGCCAGTGTTGAATTTGATGTAAAAACCCTGCGTCCGACCTATCGGCTTTTAATTGGGGTGCCGGGAAAATCCAACGCTTTTGAAATAGCCAATCGGCTAGGTTTAAAGGTTGAGCTAATTGATAAGGCCCGGGAATTAATTAAAAATGAAGCGATCCGTTTTGAAGAAACCTTGATTAAAATTGATGAAAAAAGGCGACGGACGGAAATCGAACACGATGCTATCCTTAGCTTAAAACGAGAAGCCCAAGCCTTAAAAAAAGAAATCGAGAAATCACGAGAAGAATCAGCTTTACAGCAAGAGGCCTTGGTCAATAAGGCCCAACAAGAGGCCTTGGCGATTGTTAAAAAAACAAGGGAAGAAACGGAAGAAATTTATCGTGAAATTCGGGCCATCCAAGAGACGACCACCAGCCAAGTTAAGGATAATAAGCAATTAGAGGCGATTCGCAAACGGATTAAGGAAAAAGAAAAAAATATCTATGGTTTTGGTCAAGAAAATCGAGATCTTGTAAAAGACCATTTTGAACTTGATGACCTTTCTAAGGGCATGAAAGTTTATGTCAATAGTTTAAGGCGAGAGGCTGAAATTCTCAATTTAATTCCTAATGAAAACAAAGCCACGGTTCAAGCTGATATGATTAAATTACAAGTTGGCATTAATGATTTATCGCCAACTCGGGCGGTTGGCAAAAAAGAAGAGACCAAGGTGACCTATAAAAAAGTCCAGCGTCACGTGATGAATACTAAGCTCGATTTAAGAGGCAAAAATGGCGAAGAATCCTTATTTTTGGTTGAAAAAATGATTGATGACGCCATGCTTTCGGGAACCAAGCAATTGATGATTGTGCATGGAAAAGGAACCGGACGACTGCGACAAATTATTCATGAATACTTAAAAGAGAGTAAGTTTATTGAAGACTTTCGCTTAGGGGCAATGAATGAAGGTGGTTCTGGCGTGACGGTTGTAAATTTATAAGGGAGGTCTAGAATGGATGAAAATTTAGGTGTTCGACAAACTATCCTAAAAGAACTTGATGACTTAATTGACTATCAAATGGACAATCAAAGGATTCTCGATGATTATGTATTAGAAATCCTTAAGCGCTTAAGTCTATCAACCAATAAAGAAATTTTAATTGTGACCAATGATAAAAATCGGGTCCAATGGGTTAATATTGGGGATGCAGTTAATGTAGGCATTTCTGATGATGATATGCTTTATCATGTCAAATCATTGAATCGTTATCGGGTAATTCACACCCACCCCAATGGCAATCCCCACTTGTCGGAAGAAGATTTTTCAGCAGCAAAGGCCGAATCACTCCAATGTATTATTGCCATTGGCATAAAAGAAGGTCAGGATTCACGTTTTGCCATGGGTGTCCCTCTTGTTAGAAATGATGAGATTATTTACAAGGAAGTCGTTTTTGATTCCCTCAAAGAACTGAATCATTTTCCTCTTGATGAACTAGTTGCTGAAGCTAATGCCTTTATTAAAATTGATCCTAATCGGGTCTTTGATGATGAGGACCAAGTTGAGCGGGTTCTGCTTTTAGGGGTTGATGTCGGAAAGCGTCAGGGAATTGACCTTGATGAATCGATGAAAGAATTAAAGCAACTGGTTTTAACCGCCGGTGGCCAAGTTATTGAAACGATGACCCAGAATCGACCTCAGATTGATCCGGCTTTTTATGTCGGAAAAGGTAAAATTCAAGAGGTCGTTCGAGCCGTCCAAAATAGTGGCATAAATCTTATTGTTAGCAATGATGAATTAAATGCTAGACAGATTGCCAATATAGAAAGGGCAAGCGGGGTAAAAACATTGGATCGGACCTCTGTTATTTTAGATATCTTTGCCAAACATGCAAAAACCAGGGAGGGTAAGTTGCAAGTTGAACTAGCCCAGCAAAAATATCGGATGAGTCATCTTAAAGGTCTGGGAATTACCATGTCACAAACGGGTGGGGGGATTGGGACAAGAGGTCCTGGTGAAAAAAAACTTGAAACCGATCGTCGCCATATCCGCCAACAAATTGAGGAGCTAGAAGAAAAAACAAAGCAAATCCAAAAAAGCAACGCTATTACAGCCAGCCAACGGCAAAAAAATAATATTAAAACGGTTAGCTTAATTGGTTATACGAATTCGGGGAAAAGCACCTTGTTTAATCGCCTCACAAAAAGTCAGGTCTCAACTCAAGATGGTTTATTTATCACCTTAGATTCAACCTTGCGAAAAGTAGACGATGAAAAAAAAGATTATCTGATATCCGATACCGTTGGCTTTATTGATAAATTACCCCATGAATTAGTCAATGCCTTTAAGACCACCTTAAAAGAAGTCGAAACGGCGGAACTCTTGCTTCATGTTGTTGACTTATCAAATCCTAATTATAAAGACCATATTCAAGTCGTTAACGATGTTTTAAAGGAATTAAATGTCGATGAAAAAAAGATGATCCTTGTTTATAATAAGATCGATCAACTTAGTGATGATGACCAGCTTTTATTGCAAGAATCGATCGAGAAAGAAACGGATTCGGTGATGATTTCAGCAAAAGATGGGCAAGGGATTAAGGACTTATTGACGACGATTGAAGGTGCCTTGTTAGGCATGCGAAAGGAACAACGTCTTTTAATCCCTTATGAAGATGCTAGCTCCCTAGCCCTTCTTCATGAACTAAATGTGGTCCTTGATATTGCTTATCAAGAATTAGGGACACAGGTGATTATTGAGATAAGAGAGGATTTCCCCAGTCATCTTTTTGAAAAGTATTATAGTGATGAAGAGGTGTAAGGATGGAGGATTATAAAACGATCCTTAAAGCTTGTCAGAGCGAAATTGAGATTAAAAAGTCGAAATTTTTAAATTTTGTTTTTCATGTTGAAGATGAAGAAGCAGTTGAAGAGATTCTAAACATCCAAAAAAAAAATCATTATAAGGCAAATCATGTCTGCTGGGCGTATGTCTTAAATACCCAGCCCAAACGGCAAAAATTCAGTGATGATGGGGAACCCTCAGGAACGGCAGGCAAACCGATTTTGCAAGTGATTAATCAACGCGACCTTAAAGATGTTTTAATTATTGTCGTGCGTTATTTTGGCGGAGTTAAATTAGGGACCGGTGGACTTGTTCGGGCTTATAGTGGTGGTGCCGCCGATGTCCTTAAGACCGCTCAAATTATTGAGAAAAAATATATGGACCAAATTCAAGTGGTGATTGATTATGCCTTATATGGTGGCTTGATTAATCAATTGACAGAGCATTTTTATGGTCCAGTTGATGAGCAATTTGAAGACCGCGTAAGGCTTAGCTTTCAGATTCCCATTAAAGAGACACCTGCTTTTATAAGGTGGTTAGAAGACCAAACCAGTGCAAACTTTGAAATAAGCTATGATGGGCAAAAATATGTTGATGTTAAAGAGGCATAGCCAATTATTTTTTCAATAGTCTTTACAAACAAGAGAAGTTTAGGTATAATACGCTTTGATAATAATGTGTTTTAAATTAGTGAGGGTACAATAATGTATTTTAGTTTAAAACAGAAGAATGAAAATATCGGAGGGGTCTCTTTCGGTATTTTTTCTTTTGTCCACAATAATGATAATGATTATTGTTTTAAATAAAACTAAAATGAATGGAGAATATCAATGAAAAAAGAACGAAAATATGCTGGCTTCAGGGATTTTTTAAAGCAGAAAGATATTGAATTTTCAGTTGACCGTTACCTGTTAGATGCCCTTAAATTTATGGCCTTAGGCCTCTTTGGCACCCTATTAATGGGGACCATCCTTAATCAAATTGGGATAATTTTTAAGATTGAATTCTTAAGTCAAACAATTTGGCCAATTGCCCGAGAGATGACAGGACCAGCCATCGCTGTAGCGGTGGCCTATAGCTTAAAGGCTCCACCACTGGTGATGTTTTCAATTACCATTGGCGGGGCCATGGGGAATACCCTAGGTGGACCAGCGGGTGCTTTTTTTGCTGCTATCGTCGGCAGCGAATTTGGAAAAGCAATTGCCGGCGAAACAAAGATTGATATTTTACTGATTCCCTTTGTGACCATTCTTACCAGTGCCCTAACGGCGACCATTATTGGACCACCGATTGGGGCCTTAATGACGGGTCTTGGTGGGGTGATTATGTGGGCCACTATTCAACAACCGATTCTGATGGGGATCGTTATTGCTGTGGTTGTCGGCATTGTCCTGACCCTGCCCATATCCAGTGCAGCTCTTTGTATTATGCTTGGTCTTTCAGGGATTGCAGCCGGGGCTGCAACAGTCGGATGTTGTTGCCAGATGGTTGGTTTTGCCGTTCAAAGTTATAAGGATAATGGGATTAATGGCTTGGCCGCCCAAGGTTTAGGAACCTCGATGATTCAAATGCCAAATATTATAAAAAATTGGCGAATTTTGATTCCTCCAACCTTGGCTTCAGCCATTCTCGGACCATTTGCAACGACTCTTTTTCAAATGAAAAACACCCCATTAGCAGCCGGTATGGGAACTAGCGGTCTCGTTGGCCCCCTAGGAACAATTATGGCCATGACCGAGGCGGGCGATGGGCCAATGACGATTGGCCTTGGCATCATTTTACTCCAGCTTGTTTTGCCGGCCTTGCTGACTTATTTTTTCTACCGGATCCTCTATGCAAAAGGCTGGATCAAAGATGGGGACTTAAAACTCGATTTGTAAAAGCTAGTATTGTCTAAAGAAATTGATAAAATAAATTATTTATCTTGTCTAAGGATCGGTATTAGGATGACGACCTTTAAAATTTTCTGGAATTTTAAAGGTCTTTTATGTATAATGATATTTCTTTAATATGACAATAGAAAGGAAAGCCATGATTAAAAATAAGCGGGCCAGGTTTTTAATGACATTGGTCTTTATCGTGTATTTAATGCTTTTATTTTCAATGACCTTATTACCGGATCTTGAAAACATTACCTATGAGACAAGCTATAATCTAATTCCCATTACCAGTATCGATAATTTTTTCTACGATATGATGGAAAACGGGATTATTAATTGGGAATTTTTAGCTTCCCGACCGACGAATATTACTGATATTCTGATGAATACTTTTACCAATTCCTTTATGAACTTAGTTGGAAATATTCTTCTTTTTCTGCCCTTAGGACTCCTTTATCCCTTAATACGAAAAAAAAGAGTTGGCTTTTTAGAAATTTTTCTAATCAGCTTAGGGACGACGGTTTTAATTGAAAGCCTACAATACCTTTTTCTAACCAGTCGGCGGGCCGATATTGATGATATTATTTTAAATTTACTGGGTGGAATACTTGGTTACGGCCTTTATCGGTGGATGAATAGGGGGAAGACAATTGGCTAAGCGAAAAACAGTCTTTGTTTGTCAGAATTGCGGCTACGAGGCCAGCAAATGGATGGGAAAATGTCCGGAATGTGGGGCCTGGAATACCCTTGTTGAAGAGCTTAATTTTTCCCAAGCCAAGACGAGTACTAGGGAGCGTGGGGTTTATTCAAGGCCCAAAGCCATTAAGGATATCAGCTACATTGGTGAAAAACGCTATCCGACTAAAAATTCGGAACTTGATCGGGTCCTTGGCGGGGGGATTGTTCCCGGTGGCATGATTCTACTCGGCGGGGATCCGGGGATTGGAAAATCAACCCTCCTTCTTCAAATTACTGAAGACTTGGGCGAGCAAGGATTAACGATTCTCTATGTTTCAGGTGAGGAATCGGAACACCAGCTGAAAATGCGGGGAGAACGGATGAAGGTGGCCTCCGATGACCTTTTCTTTATGTCAGAGATTAATATTCCTTATATTCTTGAAGTCATCTTAGAGGTAAAGCCGGATATTGTTATCATTGATTCGATTCAAACCATGTATAGTCCTGAGATTAGCTCAGCCCCTGGTAGTGTTAGTCAGATTAGAGAAAATACCGGGGCCTTGATGCAGTTGGCCAAGAAAGATAATATCGCCATGATCTTAGTCGGTCATGTGACCAAGGATGGCAGTATTGCTGGCCCTCGCGTCCTTGAACACATGGTTGACACGGTCTTATACTTTGAGGGTGAAAAATATCATTCCTACCGAATTCTAAGGGGGGTTAAAAATCGTTTTGGATCAACCAATGAGATTGGAATTTTTGAAATGACTCAAAAAGGTTTAATAACCGTCGAGAATCCGTCGGAAATGATGCTCGATAGTCGGCCTAAAAACACCTGTGGATCAGTGGTGGTGCCCTGTATGGAAGGGACAAGGCCACTTTTGATCGAACTACAAGGTTTAGTTTCTGCATCTGGTTTTGGTAATCCTAGGCGAATGGCTACTGGCATGGATCATAATCGCATGGTTCTTTTAATGGCCATTATGGAAAAGCGACTGGGTCTTGATCTTCAGAATTTTGATGCCTATATTAATGTTGTCGGAGGGATTAAAATCGATGAGCCAGCACTGGATCTAGGGGTGGCGGCTGTTTTATATTCCAGCTTGCGAAACTTTGAAATCCCCAATGACTTGATGATTCTAGGGGAAGTGGGTTTAACCGGAGAGGTCAGAAATGTTCAACATATTGAAAAACGTTTGATGGAAGGTCAAAAACTAGGCTTTAAGCGTTGTATTATTCCCAAGGGTAATCAAAGAGGATTAGATCCTAAAGGGGTGATTATTCTAGCGGTTGATAATATTCGCAGTGCTTTTGACCTAATTCTTTAAGTTTTTAGCCTTTATAAAAATTTGCCCTTTTAATTTAGCCAAAAAAAGGTTATAATGAACTTGATCCCAAGGTGATCGTCGACAACTTTATTTTTGAACCTACATCAATTTACAGGGAGTCTGACTGTTCGCTGGCGGATGTTAGGCCTCATCAAGATTCAGTGGAAAGCAGCAAGCCAGAGACAAGACACCCACTTAGCTTAGGCTAGGCATCAAAAATGAAGGGCGACACATTGGGACAAGCACCTAAGGGTGCTTTTTTATTTACGTATTGGTAAAAATAAGGAGGTTCCATGTACGAATATATTATTGGGAATCTAGATGAACAGAAAACCGATTATGTGGTGGTCGAATGTCATAAAATTGGTTATAAAATTAGAGTTTCAACTTATACATTAAATGAACTCCCAAAGACCAAAGAAGAGGTCAAGCTTTTTATCCATCAAGTAATCCGTGATGATGAGATCTCTCTTTATGGTTTTATAAACAGTCGTGATCGGGAATTGTTTAGAACCTTGATTGGTATATCAGGCATTGGCCCTAAGGTAGCCAATGGGATTTTATCACAATTTTCCAGAAATGATCTAATCACCCATATCCTAAATAATGATCCTAAAAAGATCGCCAAAGCACCGGGAATTGGTATTAAAACAGCCAATCGGATTATTTTAGAACTTAAAGATCGCTTTAAAGATCAGCTTCCCGAGGAATCAGTGGTTCCTCTAGCTTTAAACGATCTTTCCAATGAAGCGGTCGATGGCTTAGTTGGCCTTGGCTTTAATTATAGCGAAGCCAGTGCCATGATTAAAAAGGTCTATGCCCCTGATATGCCATTAGAAGAATTAATTGCTCAAGCACTACGGGGGTCGAATCCCTTGAAGGGACGGTAGGAAATGAAAGATCGGATTATCACTTCTGATTTAACCAATCAAGATATTGAAATTGAAGGAAATTTAAGACCCCAAGGGCTGGAGGAATACATTGGCCAAGAACGGGTTAAAAAACAAATGGATATCTTTATTAAGGCCGCCCAAAAACGGGAAGAGGCTTTGGACCATGTCCTTCTCTATGGACCACCAGGCTTAGGAAAGACGACATTAGCCAATATTATTGCTCATGAAATGGGATCGGGAATTAAGATCACCTCGGGACCAGCCATTGAAAAAGCCGGAGAACTTGCCTCTATTTTAACCAGTTTAAAAGAAGGTGATATTCTCTTTATCGATGAAATTCACCGTTTGCAACGCTCAGTCGAAGAGGTTCTCTATCCAGCCATGGAGGATTATGCCCTTGATATTATTATTGGCAAGGGTCCGGGAGCCCGTTCCATTCGCTTGGAGCTGCCCTATTTTACGTTAATTGGAGCAACCACAAGAGTCGGCCTGCTGACCTCACCCTTAAGGGATCGCTTTGGTGTTATCCAGCGTCTTGAACTTTATAATGCTGATGAATTAACACAGATTATTAAGCGGTCATCAAGTATCTTAGGCTTAGATGTTAGTGACCAAGGGGCGAAAGAATTAGCCATCCGCTCCAGAGGAACGCCAAGAATTGCCAATCGCCTGCTTAAACGGGTCCGCGATTATTGTGAGATTGAAAATAAGGGGATTATTGACCTTAAATCAACCCAAAAAGCCTTGGATCTCTTTGAGGTCGATGCCGTCGGATTAGATCAAATTGATCGCTCTATGTTAAAAACAATTGCCGAAAAATTTGCCGGTGGGCCAGTTGGTTTAGATACTTTGGCCTCAGCTATTGGCGAAGAAAAAAACACCATTGAAGAGGTCTATGAACCTTACCTGATTCAATTGGGTTTTTTAGCGAAAACACCGAGGGGGCGGATGATTACCTCTCTAGGTTATGCCCATTTGGGTCTTAAAGAATTAAGTGACCGACAGATTCAATTGATATTAAATGATAAGGAATAACGAATGAATAAATCAGATTTTTATTATGACCTCCCCCAAGAACAGATTGCCCAGTGCCCACTTGAAAAACGCGATGATTCGCGATTGATGGTGATTGACCGAAAAACAGGAAAAGTAGAAGATGCCTATTTTCACCATATCCTTGACCATTTAAAGCCTGGAGATTTACTGGTTTTAAATAATACCAAGGTT
Organism: uncultured Lachnospiraceae bacterium; assembly: GCA_964545675.1. Lineage (GTDB taxonomy): Bacteria > Bacillota > Clostridia > Eubacteriales > Eubacteriaceae > Acetobacterium. The sequence goes on from CAZJGM010000020.1 coordinate 16,674, forward strand.
TTGCCAGCCCGATTATACGGCAAACGTCAGGATAGTGGTGGAAAAGTTGAAATTCTCTTACTGCGTCATCTGGCTAAAAAAGAATGGGAAATTATGGTCAAGCCGGGGAAAAGAGCAAAGATTGGTGCCATTATTAATTTTAGTGAGGAATTAAGTGGGGAAATAATTGGAACGACCCAAGGTGGTCTGCGGGTGATTGCTTTTGACTACCAAGGTGTTTTTGAAGAAATAATTGATAAAATAGGCTTAATGCCGACTCCCCCTTATATTCATGAAAGCCTAAAAGATAAAAACCGTTACCAGACCGTTTACGCCAAGGTTGATGGGTCTTCGGCAGCCCCGACTGCCGGACTTCATTTTACGCCGGATTTAATTGAGGAAATTGAGAGACTGGGGGTCGAGTTGGCCGAGGTCACCCTCCATGTTGGCATTGGAACCTTTAGGCCGGTAAAGTGCGATAATATTAAGGAACATCAGATGCATGAAGAATATTATGACGTTTCGGAAGAAACGGCCCAAAAAATTGCCCAAACAAAAAAAAGAGGGGGACGGATTATCGCTGTTGGGACCACTTCGGTGCGGACCTTAGAAAGTAACGCAGCCATTCACCAAGGGGAAATTAAGGCTTATTCAGGATCGACAGATATCTTTATTTATCCTGGCTTTAAGTGGCAGGTGGTCGATGGTCTGATTACCAACTTTCATTTACCCGAATCGACCTTGCTGATGCTAGTGTCGGCCTTTTACAATCGGCAAGCGATTATGAGTGCTTACGATCAGGCCATTTCATGGGGGTATCGGTTTTTTAGTTTTGGCGATGCCATGTTAATCGAATAAGCATAGGCAATCAGGAGATAAATAGGAGAAAAAGATGAGTGAATTTCATTATGAATTAATTAAAGAATGCAAGGAATCAGGGGCCAGACTAGGGAAAGTCCACACCCCCCATGGGGCCATTAATACCCCTATTTTTATGCCGGTGGGAACTCAGGCAACGGTTAAAACCATGAGTTCTGAGGATTTACTTAAAATGGATGCCAATATTATTTTAGCCAATACCTATCATCTCTACTTGCGTCCCGGTCAAGAGATTATGGAGAAAGCGGGTGGCCTTCATCACTTTATGAATTGGGATCGACCGATTTTAACTGACAGTGGTGGTTTTCAGGTTTTTTCTTTAAACGAGTTAAGAAAGATCACTGAAGAGGGGGTTGAATTTGTTTCTCATCTCGACGGGTCCAAGCACTTTATGACACCAGAGAAATCCATTGCTATGCAAAATTCCATTGGGGCTGATATTATTATGTGTTTTGATGAATGCGCACCGGCTGAAGCTGATTATGACTATAGTAAAAAATCCATGGCCATGACGACCCGTTGGGCCAAACGTTGTAAGGCAGCTAATCAGAACCCTGAAAGCCAGGCCCTTTTTGGCATTGTCCAAGGTGGTATGTTTGAAGATTTACGAATTCAAAGTGCCAAAGAATTAACAGAAATTGATTTTCCCGGTTATTCCATTGGCGGTCTTAGTGTTGGGGAGCCAAAAGAAGTCATGTACCGGATGCTAGATGTGACGATTCCTTATCTACCTAAAGAAAAACCCCGCTATCTAATGGGTGTAGGCTCTCTCGATGCCCTTTTTGAGGGGACCATCCGAGGGATTGATATGTTTGATTGTGTTCTTCAAACGCGAATTGCCAGAAATGGAACAGCTTTCACCAGTCAAGGGAAAATAGTAGTTCGAAATGCAGTTTACAAGGCGGATTTTAGCCCAGTCGATCCGGAATGTGATTGTTTCGTTTGTCGAAACTATAGCCGGGCCTATATCCGCCATTTAATCAAGGCCAAAGAAATTTTAGGAGCCAGGTTATTGACATATCATAATTTATACTTTACACTTGTTACGATGAAAAAAATTCGACAAGCAATAATGGAAGATCGATTATTAAGCTATAAGAATGAATTTTTTAAAAAATTCGGGATGACCGAAGAAAATTAAAGGAGTATGGAATGCAAGGATTTGATTTTACAATGATTTTGCCCTTAGTTTTAGTACTGGCATTTTTCTATTTTTTTGTGATTCGTCCACAAAATAAACAGCGAAAAGAAATAGAAAGTATGCGGGCTAGTATGAAGGCAGGCGATGAAATTTTGACCATCGGTGGTTTTTATGGGATAATTTACGCTATTGGTAACGAGAATGTGACCATTGAATTATTACCTGATTATGAAAAAGCCTTAATCACAAAAGCGGCAATTGCTAAGGTTATTAAGCCGTCAGAAAGTGACCAAGTGATTGAAGAAGATGATATAATTGAGGACGAAATAATCGCTGGTGATGAAGTCGTCGATGCTGAGTATGAAGAAATTGATGATTCAAAAAACGAATAATGAGGTAAAAAAATGAAACATATTAAAATGATAAAAAAAGGTAAATTAACAGACCTTAAAAACAAGGGATGTGGTGAGTGCCAAACCTCTTGTCAATCAGCTTGTAAGACATCTTGCACAGTCGGCAATCAAAAATGCAAACAGATTAGTGAAAAATAATAGAGAGGCTGTCTCAATTGAGATGGCTTTTTTTTATCGTTTAAATAGGAGGGAAAATGATACATCAATATCGCTTAAATGATTTAAATATTGTCCTAGATGTGGATACCAACTCGGTGATGACGGTTGATGATTTAACCTATAAAATTCTTGAGATTTATGAAGAGAAAAGTGAAGATGCAATAATTAAGGCATTGGAAAATGATTATCAAAAAGCAGAAATTAAAGAATGCCTGCAAGAGATCAATAGCTTAAAAGAAGAGGGCCTTTTATTTAGCGAGATTGTCTATGATCCCAAGGAATATGGCAATACTGATTTAATTAAAGCTCTTTGCCTGCATGTGGCTCACGATTGTAATTTAAAGTGCCAGTATTGTTTTGCTGCCCAAGGTGATTTTGACGGCGAAAAACTGCTCATGCCTCTAGAAGTCGGTAAGAAAGCAATCGATTTTTTGATTAATCAAGCAGGAAATCGCAAAAATTTGGAAATTGACTTTTTTGGTGGCGAGCCACTCATGAATCTTCCAGTCGTAAAAGAACTGGTAAATTATGGCAATGAATTAGGCCAAAAATATGATAAGGTAATTAAATATACGATCACGACCAATGGGGTTCTTCTTGATGACCAAAGCCGCCATTACCTAAATGAGACCATGGAAAATATCGTTTTAAGCTTGGATGGCCGAAAGGTCGTTAATGATCGGATGCGAAAAACCATTAATGATCAGGGTTCCTTTGATGTGATTATTGAAAATATTAAAGAAATGGCAAAACTTCGAAAAAACCGTGACCATTATATTCGAGGGACCTATACCCACTATAATCTTGATTTTTCAAAGGATGTGGCATTTATGGTTGAACAAGGTTTTAAAAGTATTTCAGTTGAACCAGTGGTGGCGGCTCCCGAATTTGCCTATGCCTTAACCGAGGATGACCTGCCACTATTAAAGGACGAATACGATGCCCTAGCCCTTACTTATTTAAAGCGGGGTAAAAAAGGACCTGATTATAATTTTTTCCATTTTAATGTCGAACTCGACCAAGGTCCTTGTGCCTATAAACGTTTATCAGGATGTGGGGCCGGACGGGATTATGTGGCGGTAACACCAGAGGGGGATATTTATCCCTGCCATCAATTTGTCGGCCAAGAATCCTTTAAAATGGGAGATGTCGACCAAGGAATTAGCAATTATCAGATTAAAGAAAGCTTTGATGCGGCCAATCTTCTTAAAAAAGAAAAATGTCAAAGTTGTTGGGCAAAATATTTTTGTGGTGGGGGTTGCCATGCCAACGCCTATAATTTTAATGGGACACTTATGGAACCTCATCATATCTCTTGTGAATTGGAGAAAAGACGGGTTGAAAATGCTATTATGATTGCTATCATGGAAGAATAATTTTTTGACAATATAAATGGTTCATGGTACATTTACTATATAATCTACAAAAATTTTGCGAATCAATCTACTATTTTCATTACTTTCTTATCAATCAGATCACTATTGACGGAGGCGTCGTTTGGATAAAAATAATTTAGAAAAATTAACTTTGGTTGACTTACGCAAAGAAGCGCAAGTTCTTGGTGTTGAAAAATTTAGTCGCTTAAAAAAAAGCGAGTTAATTGAACGGATTCTTAAGCACCAACATTCAAAAGAAGAAAACCTTAGAAGTCAAGCGGTTGACCAAGCTAAAAAAAATGACCGTTCGCCTTATCATAAGATCAAAGACCCTATCGATAATGCGATTGTCGTTAAAGGACGACTGGAAATTGTTCCTGAGGGTTATGGCTTTGTAAAAAATGCGGATATGGTCTCTCAGGAGGATTTTGTTTATATTTCCGGTTCTCAAATTCAGAAATTTAAATTAGAAACTGGGGATATCTTAAGTGGCAAGGTTAGGCCGCCAAAAGCCGGTGAAAAATATTCAGCCATGTTATTTTTGGAGCAGGTAAATGGTCAAAAAACGGCCGATATTATCAAGCAAATCAATAGTATGTTATATGTTGAAGATAAGAAAGACCTGGACCGCTTTAAAAATAACCAAGAGGGTATTCTCGATGTTAATCCCGATGGTTTTGGTTTTTTAAGAACCAACCACTATCTATCCGGCGATGATGATATTTATGTACCGGCCAATCAGATTCGGCGTTTTAATTTACGAACCGGTGATAAAATTGCTGGCAAGATTAAAATGTCTGGTGAAAATGAAAAATTTGATGCCCTTCTTTACGTTGAAACAGTTAATGGCGATATACCAGAAAAAATTGCCCAAAGACCCCGTTTTGAAAGCTTAATACCAATTTTTCCTCAAGAAAAAATCAAATTAGAAACGAGTCAGGATGTTTTATCGACCCGGATTATTGATGTTTTTTCACCTCTTGGTAAGGGTCAACGTGGTTTAATTGTCGCCCCCCCGAAAGCTGGCAAAACGATATTACTAAAAGAAATTGCCAATGGCATTGTAAGTAACCATGAGGATATTGAGTTAATTATTCTGTTAGTTGATGAACGACCAGAGGAAGTGACCGATATTCAGCGGTCAGTTGAAGCCGATATCGTTTTTTCAACCTTTGATCAGCCACCTGAAAACCATATTAAAGTGGTGGAAATTGTCCTTGAACGGGGAAAACGATTGGTTGAACAGGGAAAAGATGTGGTTATTTTAGTCGATAGTATTACCCGGATGACCCGGGCTAATAATCTAGTAATCTCCCCCTCGGGACGGACCTTATCGGGAGGCCTAGATCCGGAAGCCCTTTATTTTCCTAAAAAGTTTTTTGGCTCGGCCAGAAATATTGAAGATGGGGGAAGTTTGACCATTTTAGCGACAGCACTTCTTGATACCGGTAGCCGAATGGATGATGTCATTTATGAAGAATTTAAAGGAACGGGTAATATGGAACTGCATTTGGAGCGGGAATTGGCAGAACGGCGGATTTTCCCAGCCATTAATTTAAATCGATCGGGGACTCGGCGGGAGGACTTACTCCTTAGCCCAGAAGAATTAAAGGTCGGTTATGATATTAGACGCTTGTATAAAGGAAGAACCCCTTACAACTTAACTGATAAAATTATTTCTATTCTTGAGCGGACCCCAAATAATGAGGCATTTTTAAAGAAATTTTTAGAAAAATATAATGAACAAAATGTTTGAAGTTTTAAGCAATATCTGATACAATAATTAAGTTAACAAAATAACTTAATCGTATTAATAAAAGAGAAGAAATGAGGTGAATTCGATGAAAGAAGGCATTCATCCAAATTATGGCAAGTCAGTCGTGAGATGTGCATGCGGAAATACATTTGAAACGGGTTCGGTTAATCCTGAATTACGAGTGGAAATTTGTTCTGCTTGTCATCCGTTTTTTACTGGAAAACAAAAGCTAATTGATACTGGTGGTCGTGTTGATCGATTTAACAAACGTTACGGTATTAAAGAAGAGCCAGCAGAATAATAAAAAAGTCGGTTACTTAAACCGACTTTTTTGTTGTAATTTATTGGATTTGGAGATTGAAATGAAAATTAAAGATCTGCTTTGGCAAGGGCGAAAAATTCTTAAACTAGGAAAAATTGAAAACCCCGGCTTTGAAGCAGAAGTAATCCTTGCCCATTTATTAAAAAAAGATCGTGTTTTTCTTTATAGCCATGATCACGATCAATTAAGCGATGAAATCAGTGCTGATTTTTTGCAAATGATTGATTGTCGAGCAGCTGATCAACCGCTGGCTTATATTCTTGGCTTTAAAGAATTTATGGGACTTGAATTATTGGTAAATGACCAAGTCTTGATCCCTAGGCCAGATACCGAGTGCCTAGTTGAATTTTTAATTGATTACTTGAAAGCTTTTTTTCCGGAAGGGGCAAAGGTTTTGGATCTTTGTACTGGCAGTGGGGCCATTGGAATTGCCCTTAAGTTTTATCACCCGTCTATCGATTTGACAGTTAGTGATATCTCTAAAGAAGCTTTGAAAGTAGCCCAAAAAAATGGCCAAAAACTGATTCAAAATGACCTGACCCTGATTCACTCTGATTTGTTTGAAAACATAGCCGAGGATCAGGTATTTGATTTAATCGTCTCAAATCCACCGTACATTCCATCGGCAGAAATTAAGGATTTACAAGCGGATATTTATAATTATGAGCCGCATTTGGCCCTTGATGGTGGGCAGACAGGTCTTTTATTTTACCAGCGGATCATTAAAGAAAGCCTTTGCTTTTTAAATTCTGCTGGCCTCCTAGCTCTTGAAATTGGGGATGGTCAAGAAGCAGCCATTAAAAGCTTATTTAAAGAAATGGGCTTTAAAAAGAGTCAGACAATAAGAGATTTAGCGGGTTTAAGTCGAAGTGTCTTAGGTTTTTTAGAGTGATCATCTGGATTGAAGAAATAAAGATGACGTTAAATTAAATATGTGATAAAAT
>CAZJGM010000021.1:0-23504 GCA_964545675.1 uncultured Lachnospiraceae bacterium
TTATTGGCGAAGAAGAAGTCCGTATTCGCCATTGTCTTTTAGGCTTAGAAGAGGCAAACCTTGACACGATCACCGAAGTCTATTCTCATCCCCAAGGTTTTTCCCAATCCCAAGCTTTTTTAAAAGACCACCCCCACTGGCAGTGTATCCCCTATTATAATACTGCCATTGCCGCTAAATATGTATCTGAACAAAAAAAAATAACTATGGCGGCCATTGCCAGTAAGAAAGCGGCTGATTTTTATCAGCTTAATATTATCGCCGATGACATCAGTTCTTCACAGACAAATGTCACCCGTTTTGTTATTATTTCAAAAAAACTAAAACTTTTTTTAAAGCCGTCTCGGGTCAGCCTGGTTTTTCATCTTCCCCATCGTCCTGGGGCCTTATCAGAAATTATTAATATCTTTTCAGTTTTTTCCCTAAATCTGTGCAAAATTGAATCTCGACCACTTTTAAATAAAAATTGGGAATATTTATTTTTTATCGATTTTACTGGTGATATTTCAGAAAACACCTTAAAAAGTATCCTCCCCATCCTCGAAGAAAAAGCTGATTTCTTTCAATTCTTAGGCTACTACCCGCAATTTAAAGATCAAAAAAAAACCTAATAAAATCCCCAGCAACGAGAAAACGTGGCTGGGGATTTTTAATTAATCTTTTTTAACAAGCTTGATTTTAACCTGATGGTTGTTTAAGGTAAAAAGCTCTCCCTCTTGTGAAACATTTAAGCGATCAGCGAGTGTTTCTTTTTTTATAAAGGCTTGATGGTCTAAAATAGCCTTGGAAAAAGCTTGGTCACTTGAATAATAAATATCAATCCGATCCATGACTTCAAAGCCACTGGCTTTTCGCAATTGCTGGATTCGGGAAATAAATTCTCTGGCATAACCTTCGCTGATCAAATCCTCACTTAAACTGGTATCAAGGATAATAAACTTATTATTAAACATCTGAACATTAAAACCTTCTTTGGCACTAATACGAACATCGATAAACTCTTTCTTAATTGTTAGTGTTTGCCCTTCAAAGTCAATATCCATCTGCCCATCAGCATCAAGTTTAGCCACCACTTCAAGGGGGTCAATCGATTGGAGGGCTTTTCCCAAAAGTTTTACATTTTTTCCAAGAACCGGGCCAGCCACTTTGAAATCAGGTTTTAGCCTATAATCCATAAACTTAGCCAGATCATTTTCATAAACAACTTCTTTAATATTTAATTCTTCTTTGATTAAAGCACTTAAGTCACCAATGGTATGGCGGTACTTTCCATCAATCAATATTTTTGATAAGGGTTGACGAACCTTGATCTGGGCTTCATCTCTGGCACTGCGTCCAAGACTGACGAGTTCCCGGACCAAATCCATCGGTTCTTCAATCTCTTTGCGGATCAAAGCCTCATTAACTTTAGGATAATCGGCCAGATGAACCGATTCTTGGTCTGTTAAATACTGATACAATTCTTCGGTAATATAAGGAGCAAAGGGGGCACAAAGCCTAACCACTCCTTCTAAAACCTCGTAGGTGGTATTATAAACGGCCTTTTTATCTCTTGATAAGTCAGATGCCCAAAAACGCCTTCGATTCCGTCTGATATACCAATTGGATAAGTCTTCATTAATAAAGTTTTGAATCTTTCGAACGGCCTTGGTCAAATCAAAAATATCCATTTCTTGGCGAACTTCTTTAACTAATTGATTGTACTTTGACAAGATCCAGCCATCAATTTCCGGTCTTTCATCATAGGGGATAAAAAAGGTTCGTGGATCGATAGCATCGGTATTGGCATAGAGGGCAAAAAAGTGATAGGTATTTTTTAAGGTATTAAAAAACTTACTTTGGACCTCTTTGATTCCTTTAACATCAAAACGTGTTGGAGTCCAGGCTGGTGAAACGTAGAGAAGATACCACCTTAGGGCATCAGCACCAAATTTATCAAACATTTCAAAAGGATCGACTGAATTGCCCTTTGACTTGGACATTTTTTGTCCCTCAGCATCGAGAATCAAATCATTAACCAAGACCCGCTTATAGGGCGATTTGCCCGTCACAAAGGATGAAATAGCAATCAGCGAGTAGAACCATCCCCTGGTCTGGTCAATCCCCTCACAGATAAAATCAGCCGGATATTGCTCATTAAATAAGGCCTCGTTTTCAAAGGGATAATGGTATTGGGCAAAGGGCATGGCCCCTGAATCAAACCAGCAATCAATCACTTCTTTGACCCGAGTCATTTGACTTTGACACTGGGGACACCTTAAATGAACATCATCAACATAAGGACGATGGAGTTCAATCGATTCATCAATTGTTTCAATGGCTTTTTCAACCAGTTCTTTTCGTGAACCAATTGATTCAAGATGATCACAATGATCACAATGCCAGACATTTAAAGGGGTTCCCCAATAGCGGGTTCTGGAAATGGCCCAATCATTAAGATTTTCCAGCCAGTTACCAAAACGTTTTTCGCCGACAAAATCAGGGTACCATTCCACCCCATTATTATTTTCAATTAGACGGTCTTTAATTTTTGTCATTTCCAAATACCAGCTTGGTTTGGCATAATATAATAAGGGTGTCTTACACCGCCAGCAATGGGGGTAATTGTGAATCATTTTTTCTTTTTTATATAATTTACCTTCCGCTTTAAGCCAGCCAATAATATCAAGGTCGGCATCGACGACAAACTGGCCCTTCCAAGGGGTAGCCGTATATTTGCCATCTTCAGCAACCGGCTGCAGTACCGGCAAACCATATTCTCGTCCAATCCGATAATCGTCCTCACCAAAAGCTGGGGCAATATGAACAATCCCCGTTCCGTCATCGGTCGTTACATAATCGGCACAGGTAACATAAAAGGCTTTTTTATCAGCTTTAACAAAGGGCATCAATTGCTCGTATTCAATGTATTCAAGGTCAACGCCCTTCATTTCTTCAATAATCTGATAGTCTTCGCCAAGTAAGCTTGGGCCTAGGACTTTTGCACAGATAAAGACCATTCCATCTTTTTGAGCTTTAATATAATCGGCTTCCGGATGAACCGCTAAGGCCACGTTGGCCGCTAAGGTCCAAGGGGTAGTCGTCCAAACAAGAAAGTATTCATCAGCATCAAGGCGTTTAAATTTAGCAATAACCGTATTGCTTTTAATTTCTTGATAACCCTGAGCGACCTCGTGCGAGGCTAGGCCGGTTCCACAACGGGGGCAATAGGGCAAGATTTTATGGCCTTCATACAAAAAGCCTTCTTTATGAAATTTATCTAAAATCCACCAAACTGTTTCGATATAATCATTATCCAAGGTAATATAGGGATCGTCCATATCAATAAAATAGCCCATTTTACGGGTCATTTCTTTCCATTGACTTTCGTAATTAAAGACTGATTCCTTACATTTTTGATTAAATTTAGCAATACCATAGTCTTCAATTTCCTGTTTACTGGATAAACCAAGTTCTTTTTCAACTTCAATTTCAACCGGTAAGCCGTGGGTATCCCAGCCGCCCTTTCTGACTACCCGGTAACCATCCATAACCTTGTATTTACACACCGTATCTTTTAAGGTTCGGGCTAGGACATGGTGAATTCCTGGTTTCCCATTAGCAGTCGGTGGGCCTTCGTAAAAAACATAATTTTCACACCCTTCCCGGTGGTCAATGCTACGTTTAAGGATATCGATAGCATCCCATTCTTTGGCAATTCTATTTTCTCTAGTGCCAACTTTTTCGTCTGATAATATTTTAAACTGAGTCACATTTATTCCTCCTGTTTTACTTATTTTTATGATTTTAAATACAAAAAAATCCCTTCTAATCAAGGGACGAAAAATCGCGGTACCACCCAAGTTGACAAAATTGCCCACTTTACTGAATTTAACGATTCCCCGGGATTTCCTAATATCAGAAACCCTGTTCAAAGGTGATCTTCCAGAAATTTTTATTAATCTTTCAGCCACTGATTAATTCTCTGTTAAAACTTATTCTGGACAGCCTTATCATTACATTTTTTATCATTGCCTCATATTCTAACTAAAAATAAGGATAAAATCAAGTTTTTTGATTTCTTTATTTCAATATTTATTCTTTTGGTCTATAATGAAGAGAATAAAGAAATAAAGGAGACTACTATGAAAAAACGTTGGATCGTCATCGCTATCGTTATTATTGCCCTGCTCATTGTCGCTACAATATTTATTATCCCCATCGTTAAAGATACTAAACCCAACACTGCAAAGATAGAAGAACCAATTGAAGATAATCAAACTAAGCCTTCTGACCAATCCGAACCATCTAATCTACCGACAATCACACCGAGCGCACCGGTAGAAGTTCCTAACCAAGTCCAAGAAGTTATTGATAATCATAAAGCTGATATTTATAAAGACAACGCCAATCTATTGGCTTCTGGCTACCCCGCCCAGCTGGTTCCCCTTTACGGAGCCACAACTGTATCAGAATCACAATTAATCACCAGTGCTAACGGTAATCCGGGCTGGCTTACTTCTTTCGTCTCGGAAAAATCGGTCGAAGAATTAGCAGCCTTTTATCGGCCCTTGCTGAGCGGTTTAACTAATTATTCAGAGGAAGCCATTTCTGAATCGATTAATTTCAAGGCCACTTCGGGATCTTACTCCGTTGATCTCAATGTTTCACCGAATATCCAGGAAAAAACTGACCTGCCTGGTCAAAGTGCTGTCAGTATTTATATTGAACAGGTTCAATAAATACTGTCTAAGCAAAAATCTTATCATGATACAGTCCAAAAAGGAATTGCTTTGGGCTGTATCTTTTTTGGGCCTAAGGCATTGCAATCAGGGCTATGATAGAATCAGCCTAATTTATAAGATAAAGGAAAAAATATGTATATTGCACAAATTGAAAATTTAAGCAAAAGTTATGGTGCCCAGAAACTCTTTGATAATCTCAATTTTGGGATTGATGAAGATGATAAAATCGGCTTAATTGGCTTAAACGGGACTGGTAAAAGTTCCCTGATCAAAGTCATTGCTGGTCTTGATACTGCTGATTCAGGCGTCGTCCATTTTTATGGCTCCAAACGGATCGAATACCTTTCACAAGACCCTGAATTTGATGACAATCACACGGTGATTGATACGATTCTCAAAATGGAGTCGCCAGAAATGGCTCTGATTCGGGACTACGAAGCCGCTCTTTCTCGCCTTAATAGCCATCCTTCTGATAAAAAAGCCCAAAAAAAACTGCTCAAGCTTTCTCAAACCATTGATGATCAGCAATTATGGACGATCCAATCTCAGGTCGAAACGATTTTATCGCGTCTGGGAATTTATCAGGTCGACCAAAAGATTAATAGCTTATCCGGTGGTCAACGAAAACGCGTCGCCCTAGCGGCCGCTCTAATGTCTGATTGCGACTTATTGATCCTTGATGAACCGACCAATCATTTAGATAATGAAACGATTGATTGGCTGGAAAATTATTTGCTGGCTCGAAGTGGGGCCCTCTTACTCGTTACCCATGATCGCTATTTTCTCGATCGGATTGTCAATAAAACCATTGAACTCGACCATGGCAAACTTTATGAATATGAGGGCAATTACGCCTCCTATCTTGAATTAAAGGCCGCTCGACAGGAAATGAACAAGGCCTCAGAGAAAAAAAGACAAAATCTTTACCGCCAAGAACTGGCCTGGATCCGCCGTGGGGCTAGGGCCCGGTCGACCAAACAAAAGGCTCGGATTGAGCGTTTTGAAGCATTGGCCAACCAAGGAGTCGATTTAAAAACCGAGACTTTATCGATCTCCATGCTTTCTAGTCGGCTTGGTAAAAAGGTTGTTGAACTTAAAAATGTCTCAAAGAGCTTTGGACCAAGACTGATTCTCGATGATTTTAGCCTTTTAATTGGCCAAGGTGAACGCCTTGGCATTATTGGTAAAAACGGCCTAGGAAAATCAACCCTGCTTAATTTAATCGCCGGGGAAATTTTACCTGATAATGGCCAAATCATTATCGGTGAAACTGTCCGGATTGGCTATTTTTCTCAGGAATCCGAAGATATGGATCAAGACCAAAAAGCCATCGAATACATTCGCGATAAAGCTGAACTCATTAAGGATGCCGATGGCCAGACCCTGACCGCTTCGCAGATGATGGAAACCTTTCTTTTTGATAAAAATAAGCAGTGGGTGACCATTTCCAAACTTTCCGGTGGTGAACAAAGACGCCTTTACCTAATGGCCGTCCTCGTCCAGCGGCCCAATGTCCTCTTACTCGATGAGCCCACCAATGATTTAGATTTAGAGACTCTCTCGATTCTAGAAGATTACTTGGATCAATTTGGGGGCAGTGTTATTTCCGTCTCCCATGATCGCTATTTTCTTGATCGGACCAGTGAAAAAATCCTCGCTTTTAAGGAAAATGGTAAAACCACCCTTCAAACAGGTAACTATTCCGACTATATTGAGAAAAAAGCCTTACAAGCAACACCTCATGATTTTTCTAAAACTAAAAAAACAAATCTTAAAGAAAAACCCAAAACCAAGCGAAAGGGCCTGACCTATAAAGAAAAAATTGAATACACCAAGCTAAAGGACCAACTTCCGCTCCTTGAAGACCGCCTTGATGCCCTTATTTTAGACATGGCTGCCGCTGGCAGCGACTACCTTAAGCTTCAAACACTTAATTGTGAAAAAGAGGCCTTAGAGGAAACAATGCTTAAGCAGATGGAACGGCTTGAACAACTAAAAAAACTAGAGGAAGAATGAGCCCCACCCAGGCCTTTACTTAAAGCCCAATCGTCTAAGGGCTTCTCTTGCCACATCCCATTCGTTGTAAGCAACGATTTCATCTTTTAAAATTTCATATTTTTCATGGCCTTTTCCTGCCAAAACTAAAACATCTCCGGGATTACATAAACGTGCCCCTAAATAAATTGCTTGCTGACGAACTTCTTCTAAACTATAGTAATTTGTCTTTTCCCGCACCCCTTGGACAACCGCATCCATAATCATTACAGGCTCTTCACTGGCTGAATTGATTGTTGTTACAACCACAAAATCGGCCAATTCACCAGCAATTCTTCCCATAATTGGCCGTTTTTCCTTGTCCCGATCACCATCACAGCCAAAGACTAGGACGATTTTCCCAGAGAAAATTTTGCGAACCGATAAAAGTAATTTCTCAAGGGAATCTGGCGAATGGGCATAATCAATGACCACCCCAAAAGGGGCATTAGTCTTAAGGATATCCATTCGCCCTTCGATCCCTGGAAAAGTGGCCAAGGCTTTTTTTAGGACTACCACCGAGAGTCCCTCTTCAATGCCATTAATAATTGCTGCTATGGCGTTAGCAATCATAAATTCACCCGGTAAATTTATGAAAAAAGACTCTTCCCCTTGTGGGCTTACCAAGGTAAAATGAGACCCATCGACAGTCATTTTTAAATCCTTAGCGTAGTAATCATTGGTCGCTTCCATGCCATAGCTAATTACCTGAATATCACGTGTCTCTCTTAGCCTTGCTAATAAGACCTGGCCCCAAGGGTCATCGCCATTAATAATGGCTGCCTTGTTAAGCTGGGAAAACAATTTTGCCTTTGCCTCAAAGTAATTTTCAAAGTTTTTGTGATAATCTAAATGGTCTTGGGTTAAATTTGTAAAAATCCCATAGGCAAAGGCGACACTATTTACTCGCTCTAGATCCAAGGCTTGGGACGATACCTCCATAAAAAGATGACTACACGAGGCCTCGTTCATCTTGCTAATGATTTCTTGCATATCGAGAGATTCTGGTGTTGTCCTGCCCTTATTATCAACAATCTGATCATCAATGATATTATGAATGGTCCCAATCAAACCCGATTTTTTTTGAGCCGTCTCAAAAATATGTTTTAACATGTGGGTCAGGGTCGTTTTCCCATTGGTCCCCGTCACCCCACTTACGACCAGTTGGGCTGATGGCTTTTGATAAAAAGCATTGGCAACTATGCCTAGGGCCTGGCGCGAATTTTCAACCTGGATATAAAGCACATCTTCTTGGTAATTTTTTAAGTCTTTTTCATGGACAATTGCCACTGCTCCATTGTCAATCGCTTTTGAAATATAGTTGTGGCCATCGGTGACAAAACCCACTATGGCCACAAAGAGCCCCTGCTTTTTAACTAAACGCGAATCGTAGGCAATGTTTTTTATTTCCAATTCTTTTTGCTCGTTTTTAATCTTACTAACCACAAGATCCTTTAATAATTGATTTATTTTCATCCTATCCTTCTCCATCTTTAAGCTGCCTTTATTATACTTCTTTGTTGCTTTTTTGTCTACTTTACTTGCTCTTTTAAGCGATAGGTTAAAATTCGGCTGGTATTCAAGATTGTCAAAATTGCCGCCCCTACATCGGCAAAGATCGCCATATACATTTCCGACCAGCCCAATAGGGTTAAGGCCAGTACGGTCAGTTTTATGCCTAGGGCCATAACAATATTTTGGATCATAATGGTTCTGGTATATTTGCTAATCGCAACTGCATGAACAATATCACTAGGGTCATCTTTCATTAGGACAATGTCCGCCGCTTCAATGGCCGCATCCGATCCTAGACCACCCATGGCCATACCAGCATCGGCCATAGCCAGAACCGGCGCATCATTGACCCCGTCACCAACATAAATTGTTTTGCCATTAATATTCTTTAATTTTATTTTTTCAAATTCCGCGACCTTATCTTGGGGCAAACACTCGCCAATAATGGTATCAATCCCTAGAGCCTTGCCAATAGCATCGGCAGTCTTTTGATTATCACCACTGAGCATGGCTGTTTTTTTAATCCCTAAGGCTTTTAATCCTTGGATCATTGGGTGGGAATTCTCTTTTAATTGGTCGCCTAAAACGATATATCCTAAATATTTAGAATCGACGGCGACATAAACAATTGTTCCTTCTTGATCCCAATTTGGCGTTTCTATGTCTCTTTCCTTTAGCAATGCTTTGTTTCCCATCAGGATCTCTTTGCCTTGCCAGCTTGTTTGCGCCCCCCCTCCGGGAATTTCACGATAATCGGCAAGTTCTTTTTCAATGGTCTCACTTTCAATGATCTCACTATCGGAATATGAGCCAATGGCTTTGGCGATGGGATGATTAGAATAAAATTCCCCAGCCCGTGCAATCTTTAAAAAGTCATTGCGCGAATATTCTGGTAAATGGACCAAGTCTAAAACTCTAAATTCACCGATTGTTAAGGTCCCCGTTTTATCAAAGACAAAGGTATCCGCCTGATTAAGGACATCGAGATAATTTCCGCCTTTGATCAAGATCCCTTCTTTTGAGGCCCGGCCAATTCCCCCAAAATAACTAATGGGAATTGATAAAACCAAGGCACAGGGACACGAAACAACTAAAAAGATTAGGCTTCGATAAAACCAATCTTGCCAATTGCCTCCGCCTGTTAAAAGTGGTGGTAAAATGGCCATAAAAAGGGCTGAAAAAACAACAATCGGCGTGTAATAACGGGAAAATTGGCTAATAAATTTATCTGTTTTTCCTTTTTTATCTGCTGCCTCTTCAATTAGATGGATGATTTTAGCCGATGTCGAATCTTGATAATCTTTTGTAACTGCGATTTTAAGGAGATCATTTCCATTGATCATCCCACTTAAAACCTCATCCCCAATACCGACCTTGCGGGGGTAAGATTCTCCGGTTAAAGGGGACGTATCAAGGTAGGATAAACCCTCAATAACATTGCCATCGGCAGGAATTTTTTCACCCGGTTTGACAAGGATTAAATCCCCTTTTTCAATCACTGTCGCATCAACTGTCAACACTTCATCCGAATTAATTAAATGCGCTGTTGAGATATTAAAATTAATGGCCTGAGCGATTGAACTACGGGCATTATCAACTGCCTTTCCTTGGAAATATTCACCCACCCCAAAGAAGATCATTACCGCTGCGGCCTCTGCCCATTCACCCAGAACTAAGGCTCCAATAGTAGCTATACTCATTAAAAAATTTTCATCAAATATTTGACCCCTGCCTATGTTTTTAAGGGCCAAGAGGATCACATGATAACCGGAAAGGACATAGGCTGCTAAAAATAGCACAATTGAAAGACTTGAAAACTCGGCTGCTAAAAAAAAGCGAATCATAAACGCCAGGCCAAAAAAAACCAAAGCTAGAATTAATTCAATCTTCTGTCGTTTTTGCATGGTCCCACCGTGGCGGTGGCTATCGTCATGGTCAGATTTTGTTTTCAGGGCTTTTTTTTCTGCAAGCGATTTGTCATCTAAAGGGCAGTTAGCAGGCTTTTTTGTATTTTCTCCTTGAGTAATGCCTTGACGATGGTCACTGTCTTGTTTTTTTCTAACCACCACATGAGGCTCTAATTCTGCCAATAATTTTACAATTTCATCATAGCTTTGCTCAGGCGAAAAACCCTCGCCTTCTTTAATGTTTAAAGTTTCTGTTGCTATTGATACCGTCGCTTCTTTAACAGATGGCATTTTCGAAACAATTTGTTCAATCTTTGTGGCGCAAGACCCACAGCTAAGTCCTTTTAATACTAGTTTCATCTGTTCCTCCTTTTTAGATTTAGTGATGACTTAAGTGAATCATTGTCAGATTGATAATCTCTTCCACGTGTTCATCATCCAAAAAATAATAATTCATCTGTCCTTCTTTTCTAAATGAAACAATATGATTGTTTTTAAGCGTTCGTAATTGATGGGAAACCGCTGTTCTTGACACCAAAACCCTTTTAACAATATCGCTAACACATAATTCACCATACTCAAAAAGAAGACAAACAATTTTTATTCGTGTCGGATCTCCTAGAACTTTAAAAAATTCAGCCACCTTAAATAATTTGTCATCAGTATATTTCACTAATTTTTCATCACTCATTTTCTCCTCCTGTCAATACGTGATCACTCTTTCACTTAATACTATAACACAGCTTTCTTTTCTCTACAAGACCCATTACCATTATTTTATTGTTGCTTTTATTGCCACATCAAAAACATGGATCAATTATTATTATTTTTTTTCCATTCATATTGCTATACTTATCATAATAGGATACCATAGATTAAAAATACACTATATGAAGGAGAACGTATGAATAATGAACCATCTCAGTCGTTAAAGACTATGAAAATCATCGGTATTATCGTTTCTATTTTAATGATTCTTTTAGGGGGCTTAATCTTTTTTAAACCCTTGTTCGCAGCCCAAATCATTATGTGGCTATTTATTGGTGGTCTTTTTGTTTATGGAAGTTTTTTGATTTTTATCTTTGCAAAAGCAGCTATCAAAAATGGATGGAACCTTGCTAGTGGGATTATGGCTATTACTTTAGCCATTTTACTAGTTTTTTCAGAACCGCTAGGGCGGGCCAGCACCTTTGCCTTTCTACTTGCCTTTATGGCCTTGTCATCAGGCATTAATCAAATTTCTGCCGGTGCCATTATGAAAAAAACCGGAGCCGGTAAAAGCACTTGGCTCTTCGTTTCAGGGGTTATCAATATTCTCTTATTTATCTTTTTACTAGTTGCCCCACTTATGATCTTACTAAGTTTTGGTATCATCGCTGGTGTCTTTCTTATTTTTGAAGGCGTTGCCTTGTTTGCTGAAAGCATGTCCACTCATCCCTCACAGTAATTTTTAAAAGAAATAAGGCGATGGCAAATTTGCCATCGCCTTATTTCTTGTTTTAGTCAGCTAAAATCAATAAAAACGAATCTCTGTGATAGCCGTATCATGCTCGCCATCTTGAGGACCTAAAAATACCGAATCAAGAACAAAGCTAATCGAATCGCCCGGATATATTTCAACAGGGTCGATGGTAAATTCTTGTTGGCCACGGCTGCGAATAAAAACAAGTGAACTAATGGGATTGTTATTAACACTTACCGTCATCTGCCTAGGGCTTCCATTTTCTTCAAAGGCTTTAGATGTTTTGATATATCCCGCTTTTATTAAAAAGCCATGAAGAACAAGGGGCTTACTGCCATTATAAACGCATTGAATGGTCTCTCCGATTCCATCACCTGCTACCCCCTCAACCCAAGCGGTGTTATCATTTCTATCCATAAGATTGCCTACTTGATAAGAGATTCCTGCCATAGGTGGTAAATTTGAGGATGCATACAGACTAAAATTACGATAATCTTCTTCAGTATTGGCTTGCGGTTCTACCACTGTCGGTTCAACTTGGACTGGTTCAACTTCCACAATCGAATAAAGACCTTCTACAACTTTTCCAGCAACCCCACTAGGATTTACTTCAATGGCTTTAATCGTGTGGTCACCTTTTGTTAAGGCAATCGGTTCTTTATATTCAAGCGACCCAAGACTAGGCTCTGAACCATCGGTCGTGTAAAAGATCCGATTCTCTTGATCACTTTTATTAATTTCAAGGATCTGGTCACCTTGATAGCTTCCTGAATTTAAACTAAAGGAGGGGACCTTTGTTAGATACTCTTGCTTTTGTAAACTTTCATTTATACGACTGCGCTTTTGATAAAATGAATAGGTCATAATCGCAAGGACAAGAAAAATTAAACTAAGTACCACCGCAAGGACAATAATCACTATTTTTTTATTATTTTTCGCAGGAGTCACTCTTAAATTTTTTTCAGTTTCTTTATCCTCCACCTTGCTTTCAACTTGATCATCTAGGGTCTTTCCGCATTTTTGACAAAATAAACTCGATGGTTGGTTTTCCGTCCCACAATTTCTACATTTCATTTTGACCCCTCCCTTCTAATCATTACTAAGCAAATCATGACGTGTAAATTAAACATTCTAGCAATGATTCTGGTCTTTTCTTTATTTTTATTATAGCATAATGAACGATATTATTAAACTTTCTAAAAAAGTCTTTTATAAACTTTTAAAAAAATGATATATTTAGAAAAATTAGGCTATAATTATTTAAAGTCTACTATTCTTTCTTCAAATAAGGACCTTATTTGAAGAAAACCATCATAAAGAATTTTAAGGCCATCGCCTAAAAAGGAGGCTATTATGCGAAATCGAATTAGTAATGTACTTTGGGGTCTTTTATTGGTTGCAATTGGTTTGGGCTTTGCCGGAAATGCTTTTGGCTTTTGGAATTTTGAATTATTCTTTGCTGGCTGGTGGACGCTCTTTATTATTGTTCCTTGCACTATCAGCCTGATTCAAAATGGTATACAACTTTGGAACAGCCTAGGTTTAGCAATTGGTATCCTTTTATTAATTTCTGCCCAAGGCTATTTAAATGGTGAATTACTGGGGCAACTGATCTTTCCCATTATCATTATTGCCATTGGCCTAAGTATTATTTTTAAAGATCGATTAAATGCAAAACGGATTCAAGGCATAAGAAAAGATGGACTAGCCGATTATTCAGCCATCTTTGGTGGCCAAGAATTAAACCTATCTGGTGAAAACTTTAAAGGAGCCGATGTAACGGCTATCTTTGGCAGTGTTTCCCTTGATTTGAGGCAAGCCATTATAAAAGAAGATCTTTATATGACAGCAACTGCCATCTTTGGCGGTATCGAAATTATGGTCCCAACTAATGTTCGAGTCGAAATTACGGCAACCCCCATCTTTGGGGCTGCAACAAATAAAAGTAATCCACCTTTATCAGAAGAAAATCCTATTACTCTTTATATTAATAGCACCAATATTTTTGGAGGAACAGAAATCAAATGAATCAAAAATGGATTAAATACCTTGCCCTCTCTTTTGCCCTTGTTTTGGCCCTTGGCCTTATTTCAGCTATTGTCAATGGCAGTTTAGCCCTTATTAAAGCCTTTGGTTTTTTTAATTATCGTATTGAAAATCAAGAAAAAGATGATTTTAGCCAACATTTCGAAGGTGACTTAGAGGCTCTTATCGTTGAAGTTTCCGCTGGTGATGTCTTGGTTCAAACAGGAAAGGAGTTAATGGTTCAAGGCAATCAAGCTTCTTCAGATTTAATTGCTAAATTTGAAAACAAAACATTAATTGTTGAGTCCAATCCCAATCTTACAAATGTCTTTGACTTTTTAAATCAGGAAGCCTCATCTCAAATCACCATCACCCTGCCAAACAATCTTAATTTAAAAAGGCTTGAAATGGAAATCGGTGCTGGTCAGGCTAGCCTTAAAAACATTAGCAGTGATGAATTAATCCTTAAACAAGGAGCTGGTAAACTCCTTGCCACTCACGTAATTGCCAAGGAAGGTGTTCTTGACGGTGGTGCTGGTTCTGTTTCTTTCAGCGATTCCCAGTTAAATAACTTTGACATTAATGCTGGCATTGGGCCTATTGATTTCCAGGGGATTTTAACTGGTGATATTAACATTAATGCTGGCATTGGTGAAATATCTTTAACTATTGAAGGCGATTTTAATGATTACTTTATTAGCTCTGATCCTGGCCTTGGAGCCATTAAAGCCAATGGCCAAAGTATCCCTGAAAATGGCTTAGGCCTTGAATCTTCCGATCACCACATTGATATTAACGGTGGCCTTGGCTTGGTAACTTTAAGCTTTGAAGGAAAATAATTTTTTTATTTAATTTCTTAAATTTTATTTAATCTTGTTATTTCTCTTTAGTATTGGGGTATATTCATTAATGAATGATCTTATAGAAGGAGGATCTAAATGAACAAAGACATACTCGAAGGTAAATGGGAACAATTAAAAGGTGAAGTTCAAAAGAAATGGGGTAAACTCACTAACGATGATTTAGATGTAATCAATGGCAATCGTAAAAAATTAGCTGGCAAGATTCAGGAAAAGTATGGCCTTACTAAAGAAGAGGCCGAAAAACAAGTTAATGACTATCAGGACCAACAAGAACAATAAATTCCTAGACGCATCACCGAAAAGTGATGCGCCTATTTTTATATGAGTCATTTTCTTTATCCATTTTTTAATTCTTTAAAGAAAGAATAATTCTAATTTACTTGTTTGTTTTTTTAGGTTCAGGGTATAATTATTACATTAAACTATATGGAGGTATATTATGCGTTTAGATGGAAAAACAGTTTTATTAACCGGTGCTAGCTCAGGCATTGGAAAAAGTACTGCCTTATTATTTGCCAAAGAAGGGGCAAATGTTGTCGCCGTAGCACGACGAATGGAAAAATTAGAAGAGATTTCAAAAGAAGCCGCTGATTTCCCCGGTGAAGTTGTCGCCTTTCGAGGTGATATTTCAGTAGATGAAGATATTGATAATATGGTCGCTTATACCATGGAACGTTATGGCAAAATTGATGTCTTAATGAATAATGCTGGCGTTCTTGATAATTTCACACCACTTGACGAAGTGACTGATGAGCTTTGGGATCGGGTTATTAATATCAACTTGACCGCCCCAATGAAATTAACACGAAAAGTTCTGCCAATTATGATCAAACAAGAAAAAGGCAATATTATTAATACCTCTTCCTTAGGTGGCCTATACGGTGGCCGGGCTGGTACTGCCTACTCGGCTTCTAAATTTGGATTAACGGGACTTACCAAGAATGTTGCCTATATGTACGCCCCAAAAGGCATTCGCTGCAATGCTATTTGTCCGGGTGGTGTCGAAACAGAAATTATGAGTAACTTACAACCCAGCGAATATGGCATGGAACGGATTATGAAAGGAACGACTAATAATCCCCGATCTGGTTCTTCCGATGAGATTGCCAATATTGCTTTATTTCTAGCATCTGATGAATCAAGCTTTGTCAGTGGTGATACCATTGTTGCCGATGCCGGTTGGACTGCTTACTAAAAATAAATAAAAGATAAAAAAATCAGGTAGAAACCTGATTTTTTTTATCTTTAAATTAATATGTCCTTACGTCTATATTTTTTCTAAGACCACACCAGTCCGACTTGGCAGGTAAATAGAAATCCCGGTAAAGTTTGGATTAATTTTTAGGGGATGCGATTCATAAATTGTCTCATGAGAGATCCGCTTAAATCCGCCAAAGCCTTCTTCATCGGTGTCTAAAATTACCTTAAAAGAGGCATCTTCATGGACGGGTATTTCTAAATCGACAAAGGATTCGGTCGGATGAAAATTAAAAATAAAGACACAATCTCGCTTGCGATAAGCGATAATCTTTCGTCCCTCATCAAGCCATAATTGCTTGGGCTCAACCCCCATCAAATTATATTTTTTCATAAGGTCAATCATCGCTGCATCAAAGCAATTAAGGCTCTCATATCGGAGGTCTTGATTATCGACAAGGCTCCACTGCCTACGGCTATAATGGTAACTCCAATTGTTTCCTTCTCTGGGGAAATCTACCCATTCAGGATGGCCAAATTCATTGCCCATAAAATTTAAATACCCTTCCGTGCTTGAGGAAATGGTGATAAAACGAATCATCTTATGCAGGGCAATGGCCCGATCAATAATATGACTATCACTATTTTTATCCATCTTCCAATACATTTCCTGATCGGCCAAGGTAAACATCAAGGTTTTATCACCCACCAAGGCTTGATCGTGGGATTCAACATAGGCAATCCGTTTTTCGCCTGGTCGTCCTGTCGTTAACTCATGCCAAAGACTATTCATATTCCAATCTTCATCCTTTAATTTAAGGCTTTTGAACCAAAAATCAGGCATCCCCATCGATAGGCGATAATCAAAACCAATTCCACCATCGGAGATCGGCAAACACATGCCGGGCATGCCACTCATATCTTCGGCTATATTAATAGCATCAGGATTAATTTCTTTAATCAGTTCATTGGCAAATTGTAAATAAGTAATCGCTTCGACATCGGTATTCATACTAAAATACTTGTCATAAGAATCAAAACTCGTCCCGAGGCCATTATCGTGATAAATCATTGAGGTAACCCCATCAAAGCGAAAGCCATCTAAATGGTATTCTTCCATCCAGTATTTTAAGTTTGATAACAAAAAGTGAATCACTTCTGCTTTCCCATAATTAAAGAGTTTTGAATCCCAAGCCACGTGATTGCCCAAATCACCCTTGTGAAAAAACTGGTCGTCAGACCCATCAAATTCATTGATGCCTTCACTGGTATTCTTAACCGCATGTGATTGAACAATATCCATAAAGACTTGGATTCCCAAACCATGGGCCTTATCAATCAAGGACTTTAAGTCATCGGGTGTGCCAAAACGCGATGAGGCAGCAAAATAATTAGAAACATGATAACCAAAGGACCCATAATAAGGATGCTCCATCAAGGCCATGACCTGAATGGCGTTATAGCCTAAGCCTTTAATCCGGGGTAAAATATTTTCCTCAAACTCGCGATATGTCCCTACCCCTTCTTTTTCCTGGGCCATTCCAACGTGGGTCTCATAAATATAAAGGGCCTCTTTAGGGTCAGCTTTAAAAGCCTCATCCTGCCACTTATAATTGCGATAAGGCCGCCAAATTTGACCGCTAAAATCCTTGCTTTCTTCATCTTGAACGGCACGATTAATATATAAAGGAATCCGATCTTGGCCTTGGCCGTTGGATACCACATGGACCTTAACCCGTGACTCATGCTTTAGTGATGCTTTTCCCGGGATATAGATTTCCCATGAGCCATCATCGTTTTTGGTGAGTGGGTGTGATCTTCGATCCCAATCATTAAAATCCCCCATTAAAAATAAGGCATCAGCCGCTGGTGCCCATTCGCGATAGGTCCAACCCTTATTGGAACGATGAAATCCAAAATATTGATGACCATTGGCAAAATCCCTAAAGCATCCATCCTCGCCGAGAAGCTTCTTTTTTTCGTCTTCATACCGCTTCATTCGCTTTTGGATATCACCTTTAAACGGTTCTAGCCATGGATCAATTTTAAATATGCCCCACTCACTAGTAGGCTCTTTTCCCTCTGTCTTTTCAAGCATTGGCTTTGTTTTTTTCATTTCGCTTATCCCTTCTCTATCCTCTAACCTATCCAGATTCTTTATTTCTTAGCTCCCATATTTTCGCCATAAGGCATTTCAAAAGCCTCATCTTGAGAGATTTGTAAATATTTATAAGCTAACTTAGCCGTTGCCCCGACTAACTTCATGCAATGGACCCGTCTTTCTTTGCTATGCCAATCGTCATACAGCTCCCCAATCTCACGGCAACTGATACACCCATTTATCTTTTTAAAGTCGCTTACCATATTATTGTAGCGGCGATAATATTTTTCAGCCACCTCTTTAGCTCGATTTTCAGCATCCACGCTCCAAGGATCTTTTCGACCATAGATGGCAGAATTTGCCATAATCGCCGCCGATAAGGCCCCACAAAGGTCACCATAAAGACCAATGCCGCCACCAAAACCAGTACAGATGGCTATTGTTTCCTTAGGCACATCAAGAACACCTGCCCGGATCAAGGCTTCATAGACACTTTCTGAACAGTTTAATCCACCCTTAAAATTTTCAATGGCATAATCATTGACTAATTGACTTTTGTCGTCTTCCATTATAACATTTTTTTGATCAGATGACATTATATTCTCCTTTTCAATAGCTGGGCTCTCCTGCCATAACTAGTCTTTTTCTTTCATTCTAGTTTCTTTCATTCTAGTTTAAAGCTTATTTATATAAAAAATTTTTAGCAATTATAAGGCTCTCTATTGATTAATCCCCCTTATAAACATCCCAATAATTTCTATTCTCCAAGAGCACACTTTCTGCATAGGAGCAATAAGGAACCAAAATAAGCTGGTTTTCACGGGCATAGACCACCGCCTTTTCAACCAATTTTGCCCCAAGCCCCTTATTTCTTAGTGCTTTTGCAATATAGACATGGTCAATGATTAGCTTATTCTTTTCAATATGAAAGCTAAGTTGGCCAACGGGTTCTTCCTCATTTGCACCAATATAAAACTTATTCTTTTTTTCATGGATGGTTTCCATCAGATGCTCCTTTCCTACTTATCTTTTTTTCTATTATAACATAGATCACTTCATTTCTTGGCAGTCAAAATCAATCCACAGACCAATACAAAAAACAGAAAGCAGCAATTGCCTTCTGTTTTTAAATTACTGTAAATTTAACTAATTGATGCATCATAAATCGATTGGATCGATTTATCTAATGTTTTATTAAATTCGTCATCACTTTGGCTAACCTTCAGACCTTCGGTTAAGGCCCTTGAAAAACTAGCAATTAATTTAGGGTTTCTCGCTAACTTCTTATTTGCTTCTTCTCGGGAATAGCCACCAGAAAGAGCAACCACTCGAATAACATTAGGATGGTCAATCACTTCTTTATAGAAATCATCAACTTCCGGAATGGTCAATTTAAACATAATTTGATACTCTGCATCCAATTTTTCTAATTGCTTTAAAATTTCTTCTTTAAGCATTGCTTCTGCTGCTTTTTTATCGGGTGCATGAATATCAACTTCTGGCTCTAAAATTGGAATAAATCCTGCTTCAGCAATCATTTTACCAATGTCAAATTGTTGGTCGACAATGGCCTTTACCCCTTTTTCATTGGCTTCTTTAATCACTGAACGCATTTTTGTCCCAAAGATATGTCGTTCTTTTGCTCGTTTAAGTAAGTCTTTAAGATCGGGTATTGCTTTCATTAACTGAACACCATTGTCTAGGTCTGCTAATCCCTTATCCACTTTTAGAATCGGTAAAATACCTTTTGTTTGCCAAAGATAGTCGGCGCTATATTTTCCATCTACTTTTAAATCCATTGTTTTTTCAAACAGGATCGCCGCTAAAATTCTTTCCTTGGTAAAAGACGGACTTTTCATAATTCTTGTTCGCATTTCATGGACCATCTGAAACATTTCTGTTTCATTAGCATAGGCATCTTTTTCAACGCCATAAGTTGCTAAAGCCTTTGGTGTACTGCCACCACTTTGATCAAGGGCTGCAATAAAGCCACTATCATTTTTCATTCGTTCCAACTGTACTAGACTCATAAATATACCTCCACTATTTATATGTTCTTTATGATCATACCCCATTTACAGCTTTTAGCACAGCAAAAGCCAAAATTTAAAAAAGAAATTTTATTAATTAACTATTTATTGGTAAAACTTCACGCTATAAGAAAATTTAGTCCCTTTTTTGATAATTCTTGTCACTCAATATCAAAAATTTTAAATTCCCCTGCATGTATGGCTATAGATCCCTTTGAGCTATCTTTTTAGGTCTTTAATTGGAATGGCTAATTTGACAGCTTTATGCCTATAATGTTATCTTTATAAGGAGTAAGTAAAAAATTTGAAAGGTGGTAATTTTTTTGAAGAAATTTTTAAGTTTAATTGTAACAGGTCTATTGCTTGTTGGAAGCCTTGCAGGTTGTTCAGGTGGTGAATCAGCATCCGGAGGTCATATAATCTTTGCCGATGCTGGTTGGGACAGTATCAAATTTCATAACGCTGTCGCTGGCCTAATCGCAGAAGAGGTCTATGGCTATACTTGGGAAGAAGTTCCCGGCTCATCGCCAGTTACCCATGAAGGGGTCTTAAATGGTGAGATCGATGTCCACATGGAAGAATGGACGATGAATATTCCAACCTATGACCAAGATATTGAAGAAGGAAAAATGCAACAATTGAGCGTCAACTTTGCTGATAATCGCCAAGGTTTTTATGTACCAAGGTATGTTATCGAAGGTGATAGCGAGCGAAATATTGAGCCAATGGCTCCAGATTTAAAGACTGTTGAAGATTTGAAAAAATACCCAGATGTCTTCCCCGATGAAGATGAAGCAGGCAAGGGTCGCGTCTATGGGGCAATTCCTGGATGGGATGCCGATGATTTAATGTTTGCTAAATATGAACATTACAATCTAGATGAAAATTATGTTTACTTCCGACCAGGCTCCGATCCAGCACTATCTGCTGCTCTTTCTGATGCCTATGAAAAAGGAGAAGCGATCGTCGGTTACTACTGGGAACCAACCTGGTTAATGGGTAAATATGACTTTGTCTTTTTAGAAGAACCGGAAGCTAATCTTGACACCTTTAAAGAAGGGGCTTCAGAGATTCCACCAACTGACACGACCGTCGTGATGAGTAATGAATTTTATGAAGATGAAGCAAATGCAGATCTTATCGCATTTTTAAGTAATTATCAAACTTCAAGTGCTTTAATTTCAGAAGCTCTCGCTCACATCCAAGATACTGGTGATTCTTATGAAGACACTGCAAAATGGTTTTTACAAGAACACGATGAGTTATTAGATGATTGGTTAAAGGAAGACGATGCTCAAACAATGAGAGATGCATTAAACTAGGAGGAATTATATGAATACCGATTGGATATTTAATTTTCCTTTTGTTTATGATATCAATACTAAAGCAATTGATGATGCTGTAAGAGCCTTTAGTATTAAGTACGATGTTTTTTTTAGTGGAATTAGATCATTTCTAGGGGGCTCCGTCAACGGAGTCCAATCCATCTT
Organism: uncultured Lachnospiraceae bacterium; assembly: GCA_964545675.1. Classification (GTDB taxonomy): domain Bacteria; phylum Bacillota; class Clostridia; order Eubacteriales; family Eubacteriaceae; genus Acetobacterium. The sequence goes on from CAZJGM010000021.1 coordinate 21,349, forward strand.
AGAATTAATTCCGTGGTTTGTGATGGTTTTACTCGTCATCCTTGCCACATGGAAGATAAGTGGAAAATTTTTAAAAGGACTCTTGTTTGGTGGTTTATTATTTTCAATCGGTGTGGTCGGACTGTGGAGCCACATGTATGAAACATTATCGATCGTAATCGTATCGGTTATTATCTCGCTGGCTTTGGGTTTTCCCTTGGGGATTTTAATATCCGCCAATGAGAGAGCTAACTCGATCTTGCGCCCGGTTCTAGATACCATGCAGACGATGCCGGTCTTTGTCTACTTGATCCCTGCACTTTTATTCTTTGGCCTAGGCAAACCGCCAGCCGTTATTGCGACAACAATTTATGCTATCGTTCCCATTATCCGCCTAACAAGTTTGGGAATCAGGCAAATTGATAAAGAAATTGTCGAAGCCTCCCTATCATTTGGTTCAACTTGGCTTCAGTCCTTAGTAAAAGTAAAAATACCTCAAGCATTACCAACAATTATGACAGGTGTTAACCAAACGATTATGATGGCCATGGCCATGGTTGTGACAACGTCAATGATCGGTGCGACCGGATTAGGCATGGAAGTATTAATTAGTGTTAACCGTATTGAAATAGGAAGAGGCCTGATCTCAGGAACTGCGGTTGTTATTATCGCCGTTATACTAGACCGAGTGACACAAGGCATCGGCAGACAAAGTGAGGTAAATTCTGATGGACAATAATATTTTAAACAATCAGATTGATAATGAAATTGATGATGATCTGGATGAAATTGAAAGAGAAACGGTCTTAAAGGTTGAAAACCTATCTAAACTCTATGGCGTTGATAAGAAAGATGCCATTAAGTTAAAAGAAAAGGGCTTAAGTAAGGATGAGATCTATAATAAGACCAAAGTTACTGTCGCTCTTTGGGATGTAAACCTTGAAGTAAAAGATAAGGAAATCTTTGTAATCATCGGCTTGTCCGGTTCTGGAAAATCAACTTTAGTTAGATGCTTTAATATGTTAAATAAACCAACAACAGGACAGGTCTATTACAAAGATAAGGATATCAGTAAGTTCAATAAAAAGGAATTAAATGATTACCGCCGTAATAAAGTTTCGATGATCTTCCAAGGTTTTGGCCTAATGAGTCATCGAAATGTTTTAGGAAACGTGGAGTATGGTTTAGAAGTAAAAGGCATGGCCAAGGAAGAACGCCATAAAAAAGCCAAGGAAGTTATCGCCATGGTTGGTCTTGAAGGCTTAGATGAAGAACCGATCACAAGCCTTTCCGGTGGTATGAAGCAACGTGTCGGGATCGCTCGTGCCCTTGCCAACGACCCGGAAATAATTCTTATGGATGAGCCTTTTTCAGCTCTTGACCCCTTAGTTCGGAAAGACATGCAATTTGAGCTTTTAACCATCCAAAGAAAATTAGATAAGACGATCATCTTTATCACTCATGATATTAATGAAGCCTTTAAACTCGGTGACCGGGTTGCGATTATGAAAGATGGCGAAGTCATTCAAATCGATACGCCAGAAGGAATGACATCTAATCCTGCGACTGACTATGTCGAAAAATTTATCGACAGTGCCGATAAAACCCAAGTTATCACTGTTGGAAGTGTTATGATTAATCCAAATAGTATTGTTAGGTTAAAAGATCATCCCCGTATGGCTATAAAAGCCATGAAAGATAATGGTGTTTCGAGTGCTTACGTTATATCTGATAAAACAAAACTTAGAGGAATTATCACAGCAGATGATGCGATCAGGGCCAATAAGGAAGGGTTAACGATTGCCAATGTCTTAATTAGAGATGTTGCCACCACTTCCCCTGATGCGATCTTAAGTGATATCATTGATTTAGCCACTTCCTCAAGATTTCCCATTGCTGTTGTTGATGAAGACAATAATTTAAAGGGAATCATTTCAAAGGTGCAAGTTTTGTCTTCTCTGTAAAAATATATTTAATTGATAAAAACCTAGATGTTAGAGTCTAGGTTTTTTAATGAAAAGAAACCAAAAATTTATCTCATCAATCGCATTGCACAGAAATAAAATACCTAGAAAATCACCAGACTATCAAACACCGTTGGAAGTATTTTTTGAGAATGTATTTGGCAATAAATTTTCTAGCTTAACTTGACAAATGAGAAATAATTAAATGAGTGT
>CAZJGM010000022.1:0-23414 GCA_964545675.1 uncultured Lachnospiraceae bacterium
CAATCGCTTGATCTTTTTGACAAGCCGTTATCGTTAGTGCTAAAATAATTACTAAAACAACTATAAAATAGTTTCTTTTCATTCTTTTCCTCTTTTCTATAATCTTTCTCATCCCAATTAAGATGAGATTTAAAGCCTAACACGTCATCTTTTTAAAACCTCCTTTTAAAAATTTAACGAATCCACTCACGACAAAAAAATCGTGTTAGTGACTAATATAATTTTTGTATACCATTAGAAACCGACTCTAAACGCAATTTCTAATCAAATCTAAAAAAATACCAGCCTAGTTTTGGCTGGTTAATTTTTAATGCGGTCGATTTAAAATAAAAACATAGTCACCGAGTTGAACTTCAAGTAATCTAGTAACGAGGGCACATTTTGCCTTAAACAGAAAAAATATTTCCCGCTTATCTTCTTTTGACAAGGTCTCAAAATTTCCTTGTCCCTTACTAATGACAATATCAGCTTTTTTATAAATCGCTTGAAATTCCTTTGTCCCCTCGCAAATGATCGTCCCTGATACATCACTACCTGAGGAAATGATTGTCGCATCAATCTTTGAAGCGATGGCATCTTCAATCAAGACATCATTAATAATTGGTTTATCCTTAACTGCGTAAGTAATCGGGACATCAGGTAAATGATCGATTAACATCCGATCAAAAACACTTTCTCCGGCATTATCAGCAAGAATTAAAATATCTTTTGCCTTTTTTAATTTTTCCAAAAAATAATCGTAATCATCTTTTGCAAAAGGCCCCTCAAGTTCTTTCTCAATAATCCCATCAATATCAACTTCCGCAAAGATCCCTAAGTCAATACAATTTCCGGCCGCTGAGGCTTTTAAAGCCCAATACAATCTATCTTCCTTGGTTTCCAAAAAAGATAAAAGCTGGGGATAATAACTTAAAACTGCCTCAATATGGTCTTTTTTGACCTCTTTGTAAGGATCAGCTACTCCCGTATGTTTAGCAATAATACGCTGGGCTGCTCGAAATAATTCAGGTGCATAGCGGTGGTCATTAACTTTCGCTAAGACTTGAAGCATCTCTTGCAAAATTTTATCATGAAGGCCCTCATCATCTGTCGCTAATCGACTAGCAGCAATTGTCTGATTTAAGACACAGGGTACACATTCTAATCCGATCTTCATTTTAACTCCTTTATTTTTATGATTAATTCCATTTATGAAAATATCAATTGATTGTCTAATCTTACCATACTTAACGAAAAAAAACACGTGTCAATCCTTTACAAAAATAAATAGGATTGATCACGTGTTTTTTAAATTAAACTTTTAGAAATTCCAATTCATCGATCGCTTAATTGCTTCTTTCCATCCCTTATATCCCTTGTCTCGTTTTTCATCGGTGATTTCCGGAGTAAAGGTTTTTTCAATGGTTAGAGCGGCATCAAAATCTTTCGGCTCCCATAAGCCAATGTAGAGACCGGCCATTTGGGCTGCTCCTAAACTCGTGGCTTCAACCGAAAAAGGACGATCAATCTGCACATCCATCATATCAGCCATCATTTGGGCCAATAGATTATTTTTTGAAGCTCCACCATCAATTCGAATCGTTTTCATTTTTACCTGCGATTCTTTTTCAACCACATCCATAATATCTTTGAGGCGATAAGCAATTCCCTCAAGGGTAGCTCTTACTAAATGGGCTTTTTTGGTTCCTCTGGTAATTCCAAAAATTGTTCCTCTAGCAAATGGGTCATGATAAGGGGCACTTAAACCTGCTAAAGCGGGAACAAAATAAACTCCATTGCTGTCTTCTACCGATCGGGCTAAGTCTTCTGTCTCAGATGAACTGGCAATAACTTCTAGCCCATCTCGTAACCATTGAACGGCTGATCCGGTTACCGATTCAAAGCCTTCCAAAGCGTAGAGGGTTTCATCACCAATTTTCCAAGCAATAACGGTATTTAACCCTTGGTCAGAAATAACGACTTCATTGCCGACATTGATATCTAAAAAGGATCCTGTCCCATTGGTGATTTTTCCCGTTCCACCAGTCCGGCAACCTTGAGCATATAAGGCGGCATGCTGGTCGGCAATAACACCGGTTATTGGAATTTCACAGCCAAAAATTGATTTTTCAGTTACTCCATAATCGCCGGAGTCGGTCACGAGTTCGGGGTAAATCGACACGTCAATGCCTAGGTAAGTTAAAAATTCATCATACCACTGGCCGCTTTTTAAATCTAAACTGCCCATAACCGATGCGTTAGAATAGCTGACTGCATGTTTTTTTCCGCCGGTTAACTTCCAGATCAGATAAGTATCAATTGTCCCAAATAATGCCTCGTCACTGTCAATGCCCGCCTTAATTTTGGGTACGTTTTCAATAAACCATTTTAACATCAGTGACGAATAAACCGGTGCGACTGTCCAACCGGTCGCTTTTCTCGCTTTTTCGCCCCACTCACCAGCATTAATGCTTCGGCATAGTTCGGCCGTGCGATTGTCCTGCCAAACAATGGCATTGTAATAAGGGTCTCCCGTTTTCTTATCCCATACTAGGCAGGTTGCTCGCTGGTTGGTTATTCCGATACAGGCAATTTCCTCTGGCGAAATCATGGCCGTTTCAATCGCTTTTTTACACATCTTAATGCTTTTTTCATAAATTTCAACTGCATCATGCTCAACCTTGTCTTCACTCGGTGTGTATTGCTTAAATTCTTCATAACTTTGGGCGACAATTTGAAATTCACGATTAAATATTAAGGCTCTAGTTCCGGTTGTTCCTTCATCAATTACGAGTACATAATTTTTCATTTCTTCTCCTTTATTACTTGAATTAAGATAACTGACCAGATTAATGTATTTACTCGAATATAACATGATATGTATTCGTTGTCAACAAATAAATGTAAGTTTTGTGATGATATCATATTCATTTCTAGTCGTTTTGTCGAGTAAATTTATAATAATGGATCGGCGAACGATTAAGATCGCCCGATCCAATTATCTTATATTTATTTTTTTATTCTTTTAGATCATTTCATCTAAAAAATAGGACACCTGTTTATCACCAAATATACTCTTTAACAGCTTAAAGGAATGGGCTTCAAAGGCGATTAATTTAGCTTGAGTCCCTTTTTTAATATCTGCAATCGCATCAGCCATGATGGCATCCTTAATGTCTTCGTCGATTCCGACTAGCAAATACTCGGCCGTAAGAGGCTTTTGCCAAATGGTTACTTTATTAATTCTTTTATCGGCGACTAACAATGGATTAAACTCAATACTATTCTTAATGACTTCTTCCTTCTTATTACAAACAAGGTCATTTATATCCTTTTCCATTCTTAAGTACCTAGTGTAGAAACTTCCAGCATAAAGATATACTGGCTCTTTAACCCTTAGTTGCTTGCAATAGTCTAAAATATTGACAACCTTAATCTTATGTTTTAAGCCTAGTTTTTCTGCTAGAATTGTCCACATATAATGAGCTTGACCACTTAGGGTAATAAGAGTATCGATTCCTTTTGAGGCCATTTCTTGGATCATTTCTTCTAAATGTTTTTGGCCTTCTTCGACTAAACCATAAGCAAAATATTCCCATCCCGTAAATCTTGCTTTAATTTCTGGATAGAGAGTCACTCCTTTTTCAGTTAAAAATTCCCCTAAATTCCGTGCTGAGTCACTCGCAAAAGCGTAGGTCGCATCATCTACAAATAAATAGGTTGATGATTCTTCAGATACCGGCATATAGGCAGACCATTTTTTATCGAGTTGATCTGTCTCTTTGATGATATGGCCATTATTTTCTTTCAAAATATTTTTTATTTGGCCAACAATTTTTTTGCCAAAGCCTTTCTCAACCATCATCTCTCTCGATAATATCATTGCATCGGTACAATCTTCAGGGCATTCGCCAAAGTTTTGCCAACGTTCACCTTGTCGCGATAATATCGATTTAAATAAAATATCGCTTATATAGTCATTGCCTTCCAATTCACCCTTATAAACGGCCCTTGCCATCTGTAACTTTCGAGATGGATAATCATGCATTTTCTTACTTGCTCTAAATTCAGGGCAATAACATACCGCTTGATCCATGTGGACAACTTGCCTGTTTAACTGTTCTTGATAATTCTTTAGTCTATAATTTCTCATAGTCCTAATACCCCCTTATTCAATATCCCTTCTGGGTCTAAAACATCCTTTATTTTCTTCATCACCCCATAGCCTGCTTGCCCATGCTCAATCGGTAAATACGGTGCTTTTGCTTTACCTGAACCATGGTGATGAGATACATTGCCACCATATTTAAGGCTTGTTTCAATCGCAACCTTCAGGCATTCCTTATATCTTTTTTCACCATCAAAGTCATCGCCATCGGTCTTTGCATGAAAAATCACGTAGACACTTGCTCCTGAATGATAGACATGGGAAAAATGACAATCAACATCTACACACAAGGGTTCTAAGGCCTTTCGCATTTCTGCCCAGACAACGCCAATACAATCCCAAGGAGCGGCAACTTCAATGGCATCAGCCGTGCCACCTTTTAATTGATCGTAATCAAGCATCTTCTTTGTCGAAAATCGTGTTTCAAACCATTCTCTACCGGCTTTTTCACCTTTGGGAATCCCACTAAAGGCCACGCAGGTATCATTTACAATTTTTTGTTCAAGATCGACCACTTCAGCTAAGCCTTCATAACCGACAATCAACAAAGCAAAACCATGTTCAAAGCCATAACTATGGATTTTATGTGATGCTTCAACTTCATCATAAAGACGAATTACCGCTGGTTTGATCCCTTTTTGAATAAAACTTCTGATCGCCTCTAAGCCTATTTCAGTCTTTGCAAATGTATAGGCCTCAAAATATCTTTTCTCAGCGATCGGGTAAATATAAATCTCGGCTTTAGTTACGATGCCATAAACGCCTTCACTTCCTAGGAATAACTCATTAAGCTCCGGACCGGTTGACCGTTTTGGGGCCTTGTGGGTACTAACCACGTCCCCATTAGCTAAAACGACTTCTAAAGAATTGGTCATATCATCCATCTTGCCGTATTTTGTCGAGAAGGTTCCAATCGCTCGTGTCGCCACCATTCCCCCGATAACCGCACTCTGGAAGGATTGAGGATATTGACCACAGGTAAAGCCTCTTTCATTTAACATATTTTCAAAGTCAGCCCCGGTAATGCCTGCCCCACCAGTTGCCGTACAATTAATTGGATTGATTGAAAACTCTTGGAATTTTTTCATGTCAATCATCACTTCTTCTTTTTCTGGGATACTCCCACCGACAATGCCAGATCCACCGCCATAAGGAATAATTCCGACCTTTAATTCCGTCGCTAGGGCCATTATCGCACTAAGTTCTTGCGTATTATTAGGCACTAGGATGGCACTGGGTAAATGCTTGTATTTCCCTTGTAGTATCCACTTATATTCCACCGGATAACAACCGTGGGCATAGATTAACCGTTCTTCTTCTCTGTCTAATACTTCTACTTGGGGAAGATCTTTTTTTATTCTTTCAATAAATGCTTTCGTATTACTCTTCATTATTTTTCCTCCTAGAATTTTCTTTTCATATCTCTTGCGGCGATTATATCAATGCCCGTACCTAAAATATCATTGACAAGGATATCCCCTTCTTTAATCGGGGCATCAACCTGAATTGAATACAAATAATCCAAACTTTCAAACAATTTATGTTTTTCAATTTCACCACTACTAACAACTGGTAAATTAGAAAATGTCCCATTTTTTATTTTTACCGTCGTTGTTAGCATTCGTTTGGGATTTATGTATTCATTGCGGGCATATTCAACACCTCTTTTACAAAGAAATCCCTTTGTTTCATAGTTATTATCGCCTTTGATAATAAGCTCACCCTTGCAACTCCGAGGACAAACGATACATGTATATACTTTTTTTTCCATCAGCTTATGACTCCTTTCTCATGTGAAAATAAGCATTCTCATCCCCGAATTGTTCAAGTTCCTGCTTGCCAATTGCAACATGAACCATCTCTGGTGGTTTAACGACTATAAACTTACCAACTTGGGCCCCTTTATCGGCACAGGTCGTAATTAATTTTGTCTTTTCTTTTTCTTCCCGCACTCTTAAAAAGAAGTCAACCTGGTCATCGAGGTTACTTTTTCTAATTTTTTGAGGAACCAACACCGAAACGTTTTCGCCAGCATTGATATTAATATATTGGTCCTTGAAATCCATTGTCCCCTGAATATATTTAAGTGCCCCCTTAGCCGCCGTAACCCCCGTTTGTGAAACATAATCAACGAGGTCAAAAACCGCAACTACGTTTCCAGCTGCAAAGATCCCTGGTATTGATGTCATCATATTTTCATCAACTATTGGACCTTTAGTGATTGGATCTAATTCTATTTCTAAGGTCTTTGATAATTCATTCTCGGGGATAAGGCCGACCGATAATACCACTAAGTCACAATCAATATAGCGTTCTGACCCTTTGATCGGCTTCATATTTTGGTCAACTTGTGAAACGGTAACCCCCTCTACTCTTTTGTTTCCGTGAATTTTTGTTATCGTTGTCGATAAATAAAAGGGGATATCATAATCATTAAGGCATTGTTCAATATTTCGTGTTAAGCCCCCTTCAGTTTTCATGATCTCATATACGCCTTCAACCTTAATCCCTTCTAAGGTCATTCTTCTGGCCATAATTAGCCCAATATCACCAGAGCCTAATATAACGGCTTTTTTACCTGGGATATAGCCTTCCATATTGATATATCTTTGGACGGCCCCGGCTGTCATTACCCCGGCCGGTCGTGATCCATTAATAAACACTTGGGCTCTGGTTCTTTCTCGACATCCCATCGCTAAGACGACAGCCTTTGCTGAGACCTCTAACAAACCATCCTCTTTATTAACGGCATATATTTTTTTATCCTCAGTAATTTCTAAGACCATCGTATTTAGTTTTACTAATAGGCCTTTTTCTTCAACTTGGTTGATATAGCGTTGGGCGTATTGTCCTCCAGTTAATCTTTCTTTAAAGGTTATCAAGCCAAATCCATCATGGATACATTGTTGAAGGATCCCACCTAATTCACAATCTCTTTCAATGATTAGCACTTTCTCCAAGCCATTCTTATTGGCTTCAACTGCGGCTGCCATTCCCGCTGGTCCACCACCAATAATGACTAAATCTACATCTATTTTCTTCATGGATTTTCTCCTTTCTATCAATCGATCTCTTTCAACTCGTTATTTTCTTGATTCTGATATTAAAACATTCGACCCTTCACCTTTTAAGGTTATTTCTGTTGCTTTAATACCAAGCTCTCTTGATAAAATTTCTAATACTCTCGGTCCACAAAATCCACCTTGACATCGTCCCATCCCTGATCGTGTTCTACGCTTAATCGCATCTATTGTTGTCGCTGGTATTTTGCCATGGATGGCATTAACAATTTCAGCCTCGGTAATGGTTTCACACCGACAAATAACTTGTGCATACTTAGGGTCTTTTTTTATTAGCTCGTCTTTCTCTGCTAAGGAACATTCTCTAAATTGAACCGGTTTTTCTCTCCTTGGATTATAATGAGTTTTCTTCCTAGTCGATGGCTTTAATCCAAGAAAGATTTCTTCAACTCGCTCGGCAATGGCCGGAGCGGCTGCTAAGCCTGGTGACTGAATACCGGCTACATGGATAAAACCTTCAACCTTTTCAGAGGCTTCGATAATAAAGTCTTCCGTATAGGTTGATGCCCGAAGTCCGCTAAAGTAAGTAATAACACTTTGCTTGGTAATTCCTTCGATAAGTTGAGACGATTTATTAATAATAAAATCCAGATCTTCTTGATCAACATCAAAATTAGTTTTACTGGCTACCTCAATTGCCGAAGGGCCCCAGATTGGATTTCCTTCTGGGGTTTCCATTGGTCCACCACCCTTGGTAAAATTCTTAGGTGGGGTCCCAATAAACCGCCGATTAATCCCCTTATTGCTTTTATCAAATAAAACAAGTGTTCCTCTTCTGGGATGAATCGTATAAAAACAATCATCGACCATTTCCGCAAGGTCATCAGCATATAAGCCAGCGGCATTGATGACCCAATTCGTTTTGATAAGACCTTTATTGGTAACTACATTTTCTACTTTACTGTCCTTTGTTGTAATCGTTAGTACTTCTGTATCAAGCATAAATTTAACACCATTATCAATGGCATTTTCAGCCAAGGCTTGGGTTACTTCATAGGGTTCAACATAACCAGCACTAGGTGTCCATAATAATTTCATAATTGAATGATGTAAACTTGGTTCAATTTTTCGTCCCTCTTCAGCACTAATTATTTCTATGCCCGGTACACCATTTGCCTTGCCTCGTTCATAGTACATTTCTAAATACTGATCATCATCTTGACAAAAACCTGCTACAAAGGAACCTGTTCTTTTAAAGGAAAAGTCCAATTCTTCTGCCCAGCTCGAATACATGGCATTGCCCTTAACATTCATTTCTGCTTTTAAAGTGCCTGGTTTTGAATCATAGCCAGCGTGGATCATCCCATTATTTGCTTTTGATGTTCCTTCTGAAATATCCGAGTTCTTTTCAACAACGATAATTTTAAGGTCATACTTTCCTAACTCTCGAGCTATCCCCGACCCGATAACCCCGGCACCTACGATAACAAGATCAGCTTGATCAATCTCACCTTTTTTTTCAGCCGCAGAAATCAAAGCTTTATTATCCTTTTTTTCGGCCTTTACATTTTTAGCCCTGATCTTATTAACGACTCCCTTCACACCTTTGATGCTAGCGGCAATATGACCAAGATCAACAACATCTTGCCAGATATCGACCTCTCCCCTTAAGTAAATTATTTTTTGTTCACTTATTAAGGCATCGATTACATAGTTTTTTAATCTGTCATTTTGCCCTATCTCAGAATAAAACGCATTTATCATTTTAACCTCCTCTTTCTTACTGAGATTTTTAAACATTTAATCACATCTGTGACCATTGGCTATTCTAGTTCCCCCTTTTAGTGGTTTTAACTTAAATACAAATTCAAAACTTAAGCTTTGATCATAATTTACAAATCGTATCCGCCTTAATTTTAATTGTATCCGTCGTATCGTATAAAGTTTATATAAACATCATATTAACTTTGTGTTTATATTATAGCATATTTTTAAAGTTGTCAATATGTTTTTTTCTTTTTCATAAAAAAAAACACTACCGGTCAGTAGTGTTTTACAAGTATTTTTTTTACTGGGCTTAAATAATCTCAATTTCATTTTTTTTACAATACTCTTTATAAATTTCCGGTGTTTTATCATCAAAGATAAAACCATCAAAAACAGAAAGATCAACCATTTTTGTCAGTGAAACCTTATCAAATTTTGAATAATCTGCCGCCAGATAACAAAGCCGACTATTTTGATAAATCGTCTGATTAATTTCAAGTTCCTCATAGGCCCCATGGGTAACCCCTTTATCCAGAGAAATTGCCATAATTCCCATAAAAGCCTTGTCGATATTAAAACTCTTTAGAAATTCATTGGCTTCTTTTCCATAAAATGCCCCAGAATAATCGCGCAGCTTTCCACCCGGCATATAAACCGTTATCCCCGGAATACTTGAAGCCTTAAGGGCAATATTTAACGACAGGGTAATCAAATTAACATCGTTGAGGTCTTCAACATAGTCGAGAATAAACTCAACGGTACTTCCGGCATTAAGGGCAATGGTATCACCGTCCTTAATCAATTTCGCTGCTTTTCTAGCAATCATTTGTTTTTCAGGAATATTATGCGTCCTTTTTTTAAGGATGTTCATCTCTGCTGTCGTCTGATTTAAAACACTCCCTCTTACAAAGGCCCCCCCGTAAGCCAATTCTATCCCGTATTCCTTTGCCAAATACTTTAAATCACGGCGGATGGTCGCTTCGCCAACCCCATATTTTTTACTAAGGTGGGCAACCTTGACTGAACCTTTATTTAAGATTGAATTAAATATCTCTTTTCGTCTTTCTACATGTTGCATTTTTATCTCCTCACCATTTCCTTATTCAATAATTTCAGCTGCTAACTTTTCGCCAATAATTAAATGATTAATACAGGCTGAATTTAAACAGCTGATCACCGAGCGAGGGTTTTCATCCTCAATAGCCAATCCGATCACATTAGAAATACGCTTTAAATAAGCTAAGGGAATCTGGATAACATAATCTTCATCACTCTCAATACATGATCCATCCCTTGTAAAGAAATAAGACAGGATATTGCCAGATGCTTTTTCGCTAACAAGTTTTCGCCCAAAACGCATGGCCGTCCCGTGGTCAGGAACCGTTGGATAAACCCCAAGACTAACGAGGGCGGTATCCATTTTTCGCCAGCGTTCTTTAATAAGATGATAATTGTGGGTATCCATAAATAAGGATCGTTCTTGGTCGCTAATGGGGAAAGCCGGTGTCATTAAATACTCAGCATCAAAATTTGTTTTATTGGAAATCATTGTCACCAATTCATTGGGATGGTAACCCGGATGAGAAATCGCTGCCGCTCCAATAAGGGGGCAAACAATGCCATTTCTTGTTTCCGCATTAGTGTCTTCCCCTAATTGCTTTAGCATATTATAGATATGATAATCCCACCCTATTCCTAAAATACGACTTTTTTTGAAAAAAGTCATTAGCTTTTTGCCGGCTTCAACAAAGGGGTCTTCATCTTTTTTGATAACTGTACACGATTTTAAATTAAATTGTCGGGAAATTTCCTGACCTAATCCTAAGTGTGTATCTCGATAGGATAAGACCTCAATCTTAACGATTCCTTCTTTTCTGGCCTTATTGAGAAGATTACTTACCGAAGGGCGAGACATTTTAATAATTTTAGCAATCTCTTTTTGGGTTAAGTTATCTTCATAATATAATTTTGAAGCTTGGATCAAATTAAGTAATTCTTTTTCTTTCATCATTCACCTTAACATTTGTTATTTTTACGCCTTTAGTTTACAATAAAAGCTGACATTTGTCAAACAATTCGTAAAATTAATCAGATTTTCAGATTTTTTGCGAAAAACCAGCTTTTTCTATTGCTTTATTAATTAACATTTGTTATACTTTTATTAAGTGAAAACGATTAAGGAGGAGGCCTAATGGATACACTTAAAGTAAAATCGATTTTATTAACAGCTGCTCAAGAGGTACAAGACCACATTGATGAGCTTACCCAGCTCGATTGCACTCTTGGAGACGGTGATCATGGGATCACCATGAAAAAATTAACCGATGTCATGATTGATGCCTTAGGATCATGGACCAAAGACACAAAACCCAAACTGGCTTTAGAAGAACTGACCGATGTCCTTGATGATGTTAGTGGTGGTTCAGCTGGTCCCTTATTTAGTTCGTTTATCTATGGCATGGCTGATGCTGCTGATCCTGAATGTGACTCGCTTGATGCTTTTCTCGAAACTATTCTAATCGGTGCTTACGATGAGTTTGCCGCCACCTCTCAATCAGAGCCGGGAAATAAATCGATGATGGACGCTATCTATCCGGCGACTGAGATTATTAAAAACTCTTCCCTGCCGATGAAAGAGCGTTTAGAATTGGCCGCCCAAGCCGCAAAAAAAGGCTCCGATGCCACTGTTGATATGTTAGCCAAATATGGAAGAGCCCGTTATATTGGCGAACGTTGTTTAGGACATAAAGATCCTGGTTCAGTTACCTTTGCCTATTTTTACAAGGGACTAGCTAGGGGCTATCACAATATTGTTTAAAAAAAGAAAGGAGAAACAATGTACGAAATTATGCACGTCGGTGTACCGGTCAAAGAACCGGTATTGGAGGAAAGTTATGCCGAAGGTTTAAAAGTCCATATTTCTGGACCTGACAACAATCCCTTTAATTTTGAGTATCTTCGCTTTGAAGAAGGCACGCCACTCCACCCGGATGTTGTCAACTTTACCCATGTCGCCTATAAGGTTCCTAGTATTGACAAATTCATTGAAGACCACCATCCTCAAATTTTAAATGAAAAAATGGTTGTCGACGACCATCTTGACATCGCTTTTGTAAAACTAAACGGCACAGTGCTTGAATTAATGGAAGTAAAGGAGTAATTGAAAATGGCTATGAAAAAATTTATTAATAACCCGGACCACTTAACGGCTGAACTTTTAGAGGGACTGGCTCTTTCTAATCCGGATATTCTTGAAGTACAAGAAAATAATCTGGTTGTTAACAAAAAATTAAAAGATGCTAATCGTGTGACGATTGTTACCATTGGTGGTGCTGGCCATGAACCAGCCCTAGAAGGCTTTGTCGGCGAAGGAATGGTTGACATCTCTGTCGTTGGGGATATCTTTGCAGCTCCCGGTTACAAGGCTATTCTTCAAGCCATTAAACAAGCGGATAAAGGAAAAGGGGTTCTCTTTGTTGTCCTTAACCATGCTGGTGATATGCTAGCTGGCGACCGGACCATGAAAGAAGTTGAAAAACTTGGTTTAAATGTTGTCAAAGTTGTCACCCAAGAAGATATTTCTAATGCTCCTCGTTCCGATGCTGGCAATCGCCGTGGTTTAGTTGGTGCCGTGGCCTTATATAAACTTGCTGGGGCGGCAGCTGCAGCTGGCAAATCCCTTGAGGAAGTGGCTGCCCTCGCTCAAGATTTTGCTGATAATATGGCAACCATTGCCGTCGCTTGTAAAACAGCCACCCATCCCCAAAGTGGTTCTGACTTTGCTACTTTAGGAGAGGATGAAATGGAGGTTGGCATGGGCCAACATGGTGAAGGTGGCGGCGGTCGCCAAAAAATGGCGACAGCTGATAAAACTGCTGACATTATGACTGATGCCTTGATCAAAGACCTTGATCTTAAAGCCGGTGAAGATGTTTTAGTGATGGTCAATGGATCAGGGGCCACCACCTTAATGGAAATGCTGATTGTCTTTCGACGGGTTCATCAAATTCTATCTGAAAAAGGCATTAAGATTGTTGCTAGCTGGGTCGAAGAGATCCTTACCGTTCAAGAACAAGCTGGTTTCCAATTGTTTATCGCTCGCATGGATGATGAAAAATTAGCTTATTGGGAAGCCCCCGCCCGAACACCCTACCTTAGTCGTTAAAAAAATTTAAATTTGAAAGGAGTATCCATTGGCAGACAAGGATTCAATTAAAAAATCAAAAGATTATGGTTTTGATCAAGCCGTAGCCCATCGCAGCTTTCATGTAAAAGGCATGGACGATGTCGATTGGGGGATGAAAAATAGACTCTCTAAAATATTTAATCCCAAAAGTGGCAATACCGTTATGCTGGCCTTTGATCATGGCTATATTATGGGGCCAACCCGGGGGCTGGAACGACTTGATCTTTCAATTCCCCCCCTCCAAGACTACGCTGATGTTTTAATGGCAACTCGTGGTGGCTTGCGAACCTCCATTGCCCCAAACCATAATAAGGCCATCGCCCTACGAAGTTCAGCCGGTAGCTCAGTCTTAAGAGATGATATGAGCCTAGAAAAAATCGGTGTTGACATTGAAGATGCCATTCGCATGAACGCCTCTTGTATGGCCATTCAAACCTTTATCGGCTCGGAAAACGAGTGCCAAAGCATAGAAAACATCAATAAGACCGTTAATATGGGTAACCGTTACGGCATTCCCACCCTTGGCGTTGTCGCAGTTGGCAAGGAAATGGCCCGAACCACCGATTATTTTTTACTGGCCACCCGAATGCTTGCTGAATTCGGCGTTCATATTGTTAAAGTCTATTATTGTGATGACTTTGAAAAAGTAACTGCTGCTTGCCCAGTTCCAATTGTTATTGCCGGGGGAAAGAAAGTTCCTGAACAAGAGGCTCTTGAAATTACCTACCAGGCCATTCAAAAAGGGGCCGCTGGTGTCGATATGGGCCGGAATGTCTTCCAAGCTGAAAACCCGGTTGCTATGATTCAATCGATTCGAAAAGTCGTTCATGAAAAATTTACGGCCAAAGAAGCCTTTGACTTCTATAGGGATTTAAAAAATAGCTAATTGATAAACTAAAAAAACAAACCGCCTAAATTGGTGGTTTGTTTTTTTTATAATAATTGAGTCCTTAAGAATCAAGCTTAAGGACAGCCATAAAGGCTTCTTGGGGCACTTCTACATTACCCACTTGGCGCATTCGTTTCTTTCCTTCTTTTTGTTTTTCAAGTAATTTACGCTTCCGTGAAATATCCCCACCATAGCACTTGGCAAGCACATCCTTACGCATGGCCCGAATTGTTTCTCTGGCAATAACCTTGTTGCCAATGGCTGCCTGGATGGGAATCTCAAACATTTGCCTAGGAATTTCTTCTTTTAATTTTTTGGCAATGTTTCTTCCTCGACCAGTCGCTTTCTCCCGATGAACAATAAAGGAAAGGGCATCGACCAATTCACCATTTAAAAGGATATCCAGTTTAACCAAGTCCGATTTACGGTACTCTTTTAACTCATAATCAAAGGAAGCATAGCCCTTGGTTCGTGATTTAAGGGCATCAAAGAAGTCATAAATGATCTCATTAAGGGGTAGTTCATAATTTAAGATGACCCGATTTTCTTCGACATAATCCATGGTGATATAAACACCTCGCCGCTCCTGGCAAAGTTCCATTACTGCTCCTAAATAGTCAGCCGGAGCCATAATCGAAGCATTGACAATCGGCTCTTCCATTGCTTTAATTTCAACTGGGTTAGGTAAATTGGTGGGATTATCGACCCATGATTCACTGTCATCATTTTTAATCACCTTGTAAATAACACTGGGTGCGGTGGTCACTAGATCTAGAGAAAACTCCCGTTCTAGGCGTTCTTGGATAATTTCCATGTGGAGAAGACCTAAAAAACCACAGCGAAAGCCAAAGCCTAAGGCAATGGAGGTTTCAGCTTCATAAATGAGTGACGCATCGTTTAACTGAAGCTTGGCAAGGGCTTCTTTTAAATCCTCGTAGCGTGAACCATCAGCCGGATAAATACCGCAAAAAACCATGGGTGTTACCTTTTTATAGCCCGGCAATGCGCTTGGTGCCGGATTTTCTTCATCGGTGATGGTATCTCCCACCCGTGTATCACGAACATTTTTTATGCCAGCATTGATATAACCAACATCACCGGCGGTTAGTTCATCAACAGGGAGAAGGCCCTTGGTAAAGACCCCCACCTCATCAACTTCAAAACTCTTGCCGACGGCCATCATCTTAATCATCATGCCTTTTTTAACCTTACCTTGAACAACCCGAATTGAAGCGATAACCCCTCTATATTGATCATAATAGGAGTCAAAAATTAAGGCTTGAAGAGGCCCTTCAATATCACCAGTCGGTGGTGGCACCTGCTTAACAATCGTTTCTAGAACTTCACGAATATTAATGCCCGCTTTAGCCGATATCAATGGGGCTTCTTGGGCTTCGATCCCGATGGTATGCTCAATTTCATCTTTCACCCGTTGGGGATCGGCACTTTGCAAGTCGATTTTATTGATAATGGGAATAATCTCTAAGTTATTATCGAGTGCTAAATAAACATTGGCAATGGTTTGGGCTTCGATTCCTTGGGAAGCATCGACAATCAATAAGGCTCCTTCACAGGCTGCTAAACTCCGTGAGACTTCATAGGTAAAATCGACATGACCAGGGGTATCAATCAGATTTAAAATATATTCTTCCCCATCATCAGCATGATAAATTAGGCGAACAGCCTGTAGTTTTATGGTAATCCCCCGTTCTTTTTCGAGGTCCATATTATCTAGAAATTGGGCTGACATGTCCCGTTCACTAAGCATGCCCGTATCTTGAATCAGGCGGTCGGCCAGCGTTGATTTGCCATGGTCAATATGGGCGATAATCGAAAAATTTCGTGTATGGTATTGTTTGTCTAACAAATTTGATTCCTCAACTTTCATTGGTGTTTCTTTACTTGATCTCTTTAATCGTCTAAAATGTATTTTATCAATAAAAAATTTTTTTGTCACGTTTTTTCTTGATAATTCTAAACAAGCGTGTTAGAATTATGATGTTATAAATAAATAAGGGAGGTGAATCCATGGCTAACATTAAATCAGCTATGAAGCGCGCTAAAACTAATGAAAAAAGACGAGTTCGTAATAAAATGGTCAAAACAAATTTAAAGTCTGCGATTAAAAATTTCGATCTTACTTTAGCTGAAGGCAATAAAGAAGCTATTCAAGAAGCTTTTCAGGCCGCATCCATAAAATTGGACAAGGCAGCATCTAAAGGCGTTATCCATAAAAATGCCGCAGCACGTAAAAAAAGCACGCTAGCAAAAAAAGTTAATGCAGTAAATGCCTAACTTCCTCATTTATTATCCCCAAACTCGTGTCTCGAGCTTGTTAAGATGTGTCTACTCAAACACATCTTTTTTTTATATCTTTAATAAAAACAACTCTAATCCTAATTTTTGATCAATTTCACCAGTTTTCATTTGAAAATCAAGATCGGCTCCTAATACCATTAAGGCCCATAATTTATCTAAGGAATAAGACTGGGCATTTCTTAAGATCCGCCTGACAATATAAGTATTTAATTTCATCTCCTTGGCAATTGTATTAATATCATTGCCATATCTTTTTTGATATAATTTCACTTGGATCAATTGCCTGATCTGGCGTATCAAAAGGCTAAAAACACCAAAAGGCGATTCCCCTTGTAGATAAAATTGCCCTAACATTAAGAGGGCCTGATCCTTCTTTGCGGTCATCCCATAATCAATCAATTTAAAAATACCATCCTCAATCGGTTGAACTAAAACTAGCAAGACATCTTCTTTGCTAATGTCTTGACGGTCTCCAGCATAATCAATTAATTGATCAATGACATTGTCAATCTCTTCGATACTTTTATTTTCGTTAACTAAATACATGGAGCGATCGATAAAAAGATCGACTACCGGCTTTTTTATTAGCTTCTGGCCTTCTTTGAGGCGTTGCTTGATCCATTGGGATAAGTCTCGTTCATTTAATTTCTGGAAATCAAGAATACGACCAAATTTATCGATCATCTTATATAATTTTCGGCGTTTATCTGCTTTTTCCCAATAAATTAATAGCAAGGTCGATTCATTGGGCTTTTCAAAATACTCAATTAAGGCCTCTTCATCTTTTTTGTTTTTCAATTGGCCTAAATTAACCGATTCCCGAATAATGATGATTCGCCGCTGGCTCATCAAGGGTAGGGTTTTGCAATTAGCAATCATTTCTGAAATATCAATTAGTTTATCGGAATAAACCGTTAAATTTAAACTTTCTAAGCCCTTGGGAATCAAGTTTTCAATGAGTTTCTTTTCCACCTGCTGGGCCATATATTTTTCTGGCCCGGTCATCAAATAAAGGCCTGCTAAATCTTTTTCATCTATTTTTTTAAGCAATTCTTTACCATTCATTTGTCCATCCTTAATTTAAATAGCTTTTTGTCCGAACCCACTGTCCATTAGTCGTCACAACAATTGCGCCATTTTGATCGGTCCTAAGGACCTCCATCATCTCTGCCTCTAGCCGTTTTAAAACATCCTGACTAGGATGACCAAAGCTATTATTGGCCCCCACCGATATTAGGGCCAACTCTGAATCAACTGCCGCAAGGAAGTCCTCGCTTGAAGACGTATTACTCCCGTGGTGGCCAACTTTAAGGACCTGAATATCTTTTTTGATTGTTTTAAGGTCTTGTAAAATAGCCCCCTCTGCTTCCTTCTCCATATCTCCACAAAAAAGCATGGATACATTTTCATAACTTAAAACCATGACCAGAGAGGCATTGTTTTGCTCAGAATCAGCTTTGGCCTTAGCTTCACCATCAGGATAGAGGATTTCAATGCTTAAACCATCCTTGGTCTCAATTTTATCACCTTTTTTTAAGAGTGTCACAGGAACCATTTTTTGTTCAAGCAAAAAACTATTATTGGTCTGAACGGCCATAAAAAGATGGTTAACGGGAAAGTCATCCGTAATTAATTCTTCGATTCCCTGTTTGTGATCTTCATGGTTGTGGCTTAAAAAGATGCCGTCAATCTCTTTTACGTTCAAATGCCGAAAGGCCGGATAAAGGACCTGGTTGGATATTTGATAATCCCTTTCAAAAAGATAACCGCCCCCATCGATAAGGTAGTGCTTACCCTTGGGACTTTTTATTAAAATACTATCCCCTTGGCCGACATCAAGCATGGTCACTTCTAGGTAGCCAGGAATCATCATCTGACTAGTGGCGACCACTAAGACGAAAATCAGACTCCCTGCAAGGGCGTATCGTACTGATTTTTTTTGAAAATTAAGGTAACCAGCTATAGAAAAACCAGCCAATAGAAAAAGTCCTGTTTTTAATAAATCAAGGCTTCCATTTTGAATATTTAAAAAATCAAAGATCTGATTCAAGTGATTAAGAGCTTGTGAGGAGACCAGCAGGGAATCACCTAAAAAAGTCACTGGAATCACAATTATCGGAATAGCTATTTTAAAAACACCAGCAATAATGATAAAGGCAAAGCCAGCGATTACAAAAAGCCCCGTAAGTGGCACCATAATTAGATTAGCTAAAAAGGTGATTAAGGTAAAATTCCCAAAGTGATAAATGGATATTGGCAAGCTTCCCAATAGGACTGAAGCGGTTAAAATGAGGGTTTGTAAAATTGAATTATAAAAAGTCTTTTTCCCACTTTTCTCCAGCCATTTTTCAGCTTGAAAATTAAGGGGAGCGTTAAAAAAGATAATCCCCAAAACGGCAGTCATGGAAAGCTGAAAACCAGCTTGAAAGAGCTGCGTCGGCCAAATTAGTAGAATGATTATTCCCGCTAGGGCCAAATTACTTAAGGCATCCTTTTCCATGGCCAAGCCTTGGCCAATCATTAAACACGAGACCATAATCAATGCCCGCAATACCGAAGCCGAAAAGCCAGTTAAGCATGCATATAAAAAGAGAATTGGAAAAACAAAAACTAGCCAATATAATTTTTTCACTCTTAATTTTTTTAATAAAAACGTCACCAGTAAAAACAAAAAACCCAGATGCAAACCGGACACTGCTAAAATATGGCCAATGCCGATCCTTTGGAAATCTTCTTTAATACTTTGGTCAATTGCTTTTTCACCAAATAAGATCCCTTTAAGTAAAGAGGCGATTGGCGGTTTAAAAGACTGGTCCAATTGATTTTCTGCCCATCTTTTTATCTGGATTAGGCCTTCAAAAAAGCCTCTTTCCTCACCAATTAGCTTAAAGTGATTCGTCTTAAGTCGAATTTGTCCATCAATTCCCTTGGATTTTAAATAAAGTTTTTCATTAAAACCGCCAGGATTACGCACCCCCTCCAAGGCCTCAATTTCCCCTGTAAATTCAATCAAGTCACCAGGCTTAAGATTTTCAAAGCTTTGATCACCATAATAGCTTACCTTAAAACGTTTATCTAAGTCAAAGAAAGACTCTTTTTTTAGCAAATGATCAGATTTTATACTAAATTCCCACCGCTTGGCCTCATTTTTAGGATAACTGTCAACTTTCCCAGCAATAAGAACAATCTGCCCATCATAAGACGATAAGGTGTCTAAGGCCTTCATCTCTTGGTCCATCAAGGCAAAGCCCAGAAAAAAAATAATTAAAATAAAGGCCACTTGCGATAATTTAATTTCTTTAACGAAGAATGGTCCAATTAATAAAACAAAACTAAGCAGCAAAAAAAGATAGACTGGGGCCTCTACATATCTCATAACAATTGAACCTGCTAAAAAAAGAAATCCCCATACTAATGGTCTTTTCATAATCGCCTCGTTTTTTCTCTAAAATCAACGGTTTTTTGGTCTCATCTATTTCAATTTACTTGCCATTCCCTTAGATTAAGCTGTTTTTTTAGTCTTGTTTTGGTATAATAGGGTGTACTTACTAAATCACAAACTAAATCACAAAGAGAGGTTTTTATGAAAAACTTTAAGGAAAATAAATTTATCGCATCCGATGGGATTAATCTTACTTATTATACCACACCTGTTCCCGAAAATTTTAAGGCAATTATTCAAATTGTTCACGGCATGGCTGAACATGCCAGCCGTTATCTTGAATTTGCAAATTTTCTATTGGAACAAGGCTTTTTAGTTATTCTTCATGACCAACGTGGCCATGGAAAAACCGGTCAAGAACAGGGATGTCTGGGGTTTTTCACGGCTGACAAGGGCTGGTTTCGAGTTGTCGATGATGCCTTTGAATTTGCCTCCTTTATTAAAAACCAATACCCTGACCACCCTCTTTATCTAATTGGTCATAGCATGGGCTCAATTGTTGCAAGATCCCTCCTTATTCGCTACCCCTATTTTTACTCGGCTGCCATTATTCTGGGAACCACAATGGGCAAGAATCAACTGACCATTCGTGGCGGTCGATTAATCGCTAAAAATGAAATGCGCAAACACGGCCCATCAACCCCATCAGCCAAGCTTACGAAAATGGCCTTTGGTAATTATAATAAAATTTTTGCAAGCGAGCGAACTCCGTATGATTGGCTTAGTGAAAATAAGGCCAATGTTGATTCCTATATGGCCGATCCTTATTGTGGTTTTGATTGTTCATCAGGATTTTTTCATGATTTTTTTGAAGGTCTTCTTTACGTGACCAAACCCGCCAATAATAAAAAGATCTCCCCCTCCCTGCCGATTCTTATTTTATCCGGAGCCAATGATCCCGTTGGCGGGATGGGAAAAGAGGTTCAAGCTTTTTTTAAACTTCTTCAAAAATCGGGATGCACCCATCTTAATTATCAGTTATATGAAAACATGCGCCATGAACTATTAAATGAAGATAATCGGATGGAAGTCTATTTGGATATTAGTCGTTTTTTAGAAAAATGTTTATCCAGCTAGTCCTAATTTTTACTAATAATCGAAGGAGACTTATATGAATCAAAAGATACATGTATTTGGCCACCGCAATCCTGATGCCGATTCAATCTGCTCAGCTATTGCCTATGCTGATTTTAAAAACAAAATGGGCTTTGATAATGTCTTTCCTGGCCGATTAGGGCCGGTCAATAAGGAAACACAGTTTATTTTAGATCAATTTGAGGTCGCTGCTCCTGATCTTATCAAAGATGTCAGCCCCCAAGTTTCCGATTTAATTCTCAATCATTTTTCCACCGTCTCTGAAAGCGATTCCCTTAGTGAAGCAATGGACCGTATCTTGAACAATCCCGGGCGTTCGGTTCCGGTTGTCGATGGTCAGAAAAAATTAATCGGTATTCTTTCGCTTCCAGATATTATTCCGGCCTTTACCGATTCCTTTTCTAAAACTGTTCTCAAAGATAATCGGACCCCTTTTAAAAACATTATCGAATTACTCGATGCCCGGGTTTTAGGCCACTTAGAATCGCCGATTGTTACTGGATCGGTCTATACCATTACCGAAATAAAAGAAGGCCAGTACTTAAATTCTGATGATATTCTTGTTACGGTTGAAACAGAAGAATACATCAAAAGAGCCCTTGCTACAGAAGCTGGAATCATTATTATTGCTAATGCCTTGGCCGATCAGGTCATCCCCCTTGATGATGAAATTTTTACCGCTTCAAAAAAAAGTTGCCTAATCGTTTCCCTTGGCCCCTTTGAGGTTATTCGCCGCCTATCCCAAGGCATTCCCATTCGTAATTTTTATCAACATAAACACCTTGAATACTTTATGACTTATGAAACCATTGATGATGTGAAAAAAAATATGCTTAGCTCTAACCATGAACGCTTTCCCGTTGTTAATGAGGAAGGCGAGGTTGTTTCAATTATTTCACGAAGTCATTTGGTCGATTTTAATCGCAAAAAAGTAATCCTTGTCGATCATAATGAGCGAAGTCAATCGATTCTTGGCATCGAAGAAGCAGAAATCGTTGAAATTATTGACCACCATCGAATTGCTGATGTCCAAACGTCATCGCCGCTTTATCTGCGGATTGAACCAGTTGGTTGCACCTCAACCATTATTACAAAAATGTATCGCGAACAGGAAATCCCCATTCCTAAAAAAATAGCTGGCTTAATGCTCTCGGCTATTATCTCGGATACCTTATTATTTAATTCCCCAACCTGTACCCAAGAAGACCAAGAGATGGCCAGCTATTTAGCAAGCCTTATCAATATTGACATCAAGCACTATGGCAAGAAAATGTTAATTGCTGGTAGCAACCTTGACACCATGACTCCTACCGAGATTATTCAAACCGACCTTAAAATTTTTACCATGGGAAAATATAAAATTGCCGTTTCGCAGATTAACACCGGAGATTTTAGGGGTATTTATAAAAAACTCGACGCTGTTTTAAATGAAATGAATCAATTTTGTGATCAGCAGGCCCTCAGTCTTTCGGTCTTAATGGTCACCGATATTGTTTTAGGCGGAACCGAGCTGATCATTGCCGGTAAAGAAAAAAACTTAGCCCGTCTAGCCTTTGATTTTCAAAGCAGTGAATTTAGTAAATTTTTAAATGGTGTCTTCTCACGGAAAAAACAAATTGTTCCGCCTCTTATGAATGCGGCATCCTTTTAAAAATTGGAGGTAAGTTTTGAAAAAACAAAGGTTAGTAAAGTTATTACTGCTTTTTCTTCTTCTGACATTTCTAAGTGGCTGTAGCCAAGATGAGCTGATTAACGATTCAACAAGTGGTCAAATCCTTCCTGGCCCAGAATCAATCTATCAGGATGGGACCTTTAAAGCTGCAACAAAATTCTATGATGGGGCTGGCTATGGACAGTTTTTAGAAATTCTTGTTAAAAACGGCACCATTAGCAAGGTTAACTATCGGGAAATTAATAAGGATGGTTTGGAACGAAAGGTAATTGAAGGAAATGATTACACTTGGGATGACTTATCGCCACTTAACCTCGGATCTCTTTATTCCAAGCTCTACAATGATTTCTTAATGAAGCAGTCTGCTAGTGACATTAGTGTTATTTCTGGGGCCACAAAGACATCAACTAGCTTTAAAGATCTTTGCCAGGGGGCCTTAAAGGCTTCAATTGAAAATGATTTAAGCCTTCAATTAATCGAAACTGAGTCAACCTATACCGCCAAAAGTCAAATTGATGCAAAAGAACGTCAAGGCGTTTTAATTGCAATCTTTTCAGGTGAAAAACTTTTAAGTCTTCGTTTTGATGTAGTTAACCTTCAAGATAATCGCTTTCTTTCAGAATCAGATGAACTTATCAATGGGGTATCCTATGCTGATTTATTTGATGCTTTTACCAGTGTTAGCCTTGCTAATCAAAATTTAGAGCCTATTTTTTCTGATGAAATCCTTAGTTCTGAACAACAAAAATACCATGATTGTCTAAGTGGTCTTCGTGCTCAACGTGTTAACTTTAACGCACCTTAAGAACCTGTCATATTACTTCATCTCAACATTTAATCCTTGACAATCTGACTCAATATGGTATACTAAATAAAA
>CAZJGM010000023.1:0-22974 GCA_964545675.1 uncultured Lachnospiraceae bacterium
GTCATCAAAACTGGCGGGATATTTCTCAAAAGGCTGACACGAATGTCTGTATCAAGGCTTTTACCGATGATCCAAGTCCTTCTGCCTCCACTAGCTACCGGACCCATGTAGAAAATGAAGGCTGGCAAGACTGGAAAAATAACGGTGAAATGAGCGGAAGTTCAGGTCAATCTCGCCGCTTAGAGGCTATCGCCATTAAAACGGATAGCCCCGATTATGATTTAGGGATAAAATACAAAAGTCATATTGAGAACTTAGGCTGGGAAAAAGACTACCAGGAAGACGGTTCCCCTAGTGGCACAAGTGGTCAATCACTTCGCTTAGAAGCCATTCAAATTGACTTAACTGGAAGCGATGCCAAGAACTTTGATATCTACTATCGGGTCCATGCCGAAAATTTAGGTTGGCTGGATTGGGCCAAGAACAACACCAAAGCCGGAAGTACTGGATTTGGCTATCGCCTTGAAGGAATTGAGATTTTAATCCAACCCAAGGGATCAAGTGCCCCCGGGCCTGAAGGTCGTCCCTTTGTTGAAAACGACTAAAAATTGATCCTTAAAAGTAGGTCTATTAAAATTCTTAAGCTTAGTAAAAAAAACCAAAAAGAAAGTTTAAAATCCTTGGATTTTAAACTTTCTTTTTGTAAGCTTATTTTATTTTTTCTCATTATTTTTTTCTGCTTTATTATTATATCTTGGTAAAACAATCGAAAAAGTGCTACCTTCGTCAGGAACTGATTCTATTTTTATTTTTCCACCATGATTTTGGACAATAAAATCAGCAATATTAAGGCCTAAGCCAACCCCACCTAAGGCTCGATTTCTGCCATCATCAACCCGATAAAAACGGCTCAAAACTTTTTCTTTTTCTTCTTCTGTTAGTCCCACTCCATTATCCTTAACGGCAATCCTTACATGACGCTTACTCTGACTAAGACATAATTGAATCTGTCCACCTTCTGGCGTATATTTAATGGCATTATCCAGTAGGATCCGAACTGCCTGTTTAAGTCTTTCTTGGTCTCCCCGATAACAAATGCCCTGTTCAATTTTGGGGGTCAACTCGATATTTTTATCAGTTGCTAAGGTCTCCATCAATTCCACTAATTGATCACACAGGGCCGAAAGATCAAAATTTTCAATGTCCATTTCAAGACGCTGATTTTCGGCTTGGGCTAATAATAACAACTCGGAAATAAGTTTAGCCATGGTCTCGCTCTCACTTGAAATATTTTCAAGCCATTTTATGTTATCTTTAATAACCTCATCTTCCTTAAGCTTTAAAACCTCAATATTGGTTTGGATTACCGTAAGGGGTGTCCGAAGCTCATGAGAAGCATTGGCAATAAAATTTTTCTGATCTTCAAAGGTTTCTCGAATCGGTTGCAAGGATTTCCCTGCTAAAAAATAACTAATCGGTATCAATACAGCAACCGAACCTAAACCAATTAATAAGAGAAATGAGATCACATACGTGACAATCGAACGCTCGGTGCTAATCTGCTGAAAAACTTGCAGCATATAGTCTCCTGAATTCTGAGAATAGCCTATCGTATAAACCCGGTAATCCAATTTTTCAGTGCTAAAGGTATCAAAGCAGGGACAATCATTGGTATTAATAAGCACTTCGTAGCCTTTTGTAATCAGATTGCGATCTTCCAATTTCATCGTTTTTACAGTATTTTGCTTATCCCACATAATATATTGGTAGCCAAATTTATCATGAACCGAATCCGCTGTTCCTGGCGAACTCGGGATTACCTTTCCTTCATTCTCAATAATTTCTTTTGCCACATTGGTTAAATACATTTCACCTGATAAATTTAGGCTCCATTTGACTAAAAATCCCAGTAGGAAAATAAATATAATCATAAATATGATCAAAATTAAGGTATTAAAGATGGTTATCTTTCGTTTGATTTCTCTAAACATCGTCATCAATGCTCCACTTTATTTTTTACCAAGTGTATAACCAACCCCTCGAATTGTATCAATTTTCACCTGCGTATCGATAATTTTCTTTCGCAAATTATGGACGTAAATTTCAATATTATTTTCATTTACTTCTTTATCAAAACCCCAAACCCGATCGAGTATTTGTTCTCTGGTAAAGACCTGATTGGGTCGTTTTAACAACATTTCAAGAATTTTAGCTTCTTTGACCGATAGTTTAAATTCCTTTTCTTCAGTTTGTAGGATATTTTTTTTAGTATTAAAACTGACATCTTCAAAGACGATGGTTTCACCTTTGATCCCATGGTCTGGACGTCTACCCAGAGCCCGAATTCTGGCAAATAATTCTTTGGCCGAAAATGGTTTGACTAAATAATCATCAGCTCCTTGATCAAGGCCTTTAACCTTATCATCAATAGTTCCCTTGGCTGTTAACATCATAACCGGTGTATTGATTCCTTGCTCACGAATCTGTTGCAAAATTTCAATGCCACTTTTTAAGGGTAACATAATATCGAGGACAATCACATCGTAAATCGGATTTAAGGCAAAAAGCAAACCCTCTTCTCCATCGTTAGCAATATCACAGTCAATGTTCTGTATTTTACATAATTCCTGAAGGGCATCGGTTATCTTTTTTTCGTCTTCTACAAAAAGTATGCGCATAAAATCACTCCTCTCAATTCTTAATCTTTTCTTTAATTATAAGCGATCTTCCTTAATTCTGCATGAAAAGACCGATCTGGCATGGCAGTCCTAACATTTTTTGTTAGGCCAAGGCCTTTTCAAAGATATCAAGGGCCTGATCAATTTCCTCGTAGGTCACAATCAGAGGGGGTACGAAACGAATGGCCGCTTGTCCGGCACCAACTAATAATAAGCCAAGGTCCATGGCTTTTTTAATGGTATCAATAACACTTCCATCAATTTGAACTCCAACCATTAAACCCATTCCACGAACCTCTTTAATACGAGGATTCTTTGTCTTTAAAGCGATTAATTTTTCCTTAAGATAAGCTCCCTTTTCTTCAACTTCGACTAGAAATCCTGGACCTGTGATGGTGTCAACCACATATTTAGCAGCCGAGGTAACCAGTGGGTTTCCACCAAAGGTACTGGCATGCGTTCCCGGAATAAAGGCCTTAGCCACCTTATCATTAGCAATGATCCCACCGATGGGAACCCCGCCTCCAAGACCTTTGGCCATCATCACCACGTCGGGCACGACACCATATTGTTGGTAGGCAAAGAATTTCCCCGTTCGCCCAATACCACATTGGACCTCATCAAAGATCAAGACAATGTTTTTTTCGTCACAAAGAGCCCGTACTTCCCTTAAGTATGTTTGATCAGCTGGATAAATGCCCCCTTCTCCCTGAATCGGCTCGAGAATAATCCCACAGGTTTTTTCTGACACTCGATTCTTCAAAGCTTCAATATCATTAAAGGGAACATGATAAATTTCCGGCATCAGGGGTTCTAAATTGCGTTGGTATTGTTTTTGACCCGTTGCCGTAATGGCGGCATAAGTTCGCCCATGAAAGGACTGGTCCATGGCAATAATTTCCACCGCCTCTTGGCTCTTATTAATTTTCCCATAAATCCGACAAAGCTTAAGAGCCGCTTCACAGGCTTCAGCACCACTGTTACAAAAAAAGACCTTATCAAGTCCGCTACTTAAAACAAGCTTTTCAGCCAACTCAATTCCTGGCTGGGTCCAATAAAGATTTGAGACATGGAAGAGTTGGTCCATCTGATCTTTCATGGCCGCAATTAGTCCGGGATGGCTATGACCCAAACAATCGACGGCAATACCCGCCACAAAATCAAGGTACTCTTTACCTTGGTCATCTTTTAAATAACAAGCTTTTCCTTCTTTAAAAACAATTGGAAAGCGATTATAAGTCGCCATTATCACTGCATTACCACGTTTAATCATTTCTTTTCTCCTATCCATTTAATCACGAATCATCGTTCCCACACCGGCTGCTGTAAAGAGTTCAAGCAAAAGAGAATGTTCTACTTTTCCATCAAGAATATGAACCGAGTGAACCCCTTGCCGGAGAGCATCGACACTGTTTTCCACCTTGGGGATCATCCCACCGGAAATCACACCCTCTTCAATTAACTTTGGAACATCATCGGTAAAGAGACGGTGGATAATCGATTCGGGATTCTCATAATCCATATAAACCCCGTCAGTATCGGTTAAATAGATCAGTTTTTCTGCTCTTAAGTGGGTGGCAATGGCATAGGCGACATGGTCAGCATTAATATTATAGGTCTGTCCACTTTTATCCGTTCCAACTGGAGCTATGATCGGTAAAAAATCTTCTTTTAATAGGGCATTAAGAATCCCCCCATTGACTTTGATAATATCACCTACATAGCCAATATCACAACCATTAACCAACTTCTTTTTAACCTTTAGCATGCCCCCGTCTTTTCCGGAAATTCCCACCGATTGAATATCACGATTTTGCAGGAGTTGAACCAGGTCTTTATTAATCTTTCCTGATAGAACCATCTCGGCCGCCCCGGCTACTTTTTCACTGGTCACTCGTAAGCCTTCGACAAATTCAGTATGAATATCTAAATCGTTAAGCAGTAGTGAAATATCTTTTCCCCCACCATGGACAATGATTGGTCGAATTCCGACTAAGCGCATCAAAGCGATATCGTCCATGATTGATTCTTTAATTTTTTCATCATACATAAAGCTACCACCGTATTTAATCACCATAATTTTCTTTTTAAATTGCTGGATATAAGGCAGTGCTTCAATTAATATATTTGCTTTTTCAATGTATTTTTCCATTTTCCTACACTTTCTAATCAGTCTTTAATCACTCATTTCTCTTAAAACTAGGTTCGATAATCGCCATTAATTTTTACATAATCATAAGATAAATCACAACCCCAGGCGATCGCTTTCTCATCGCCTTCAGCAAGTTCAATATCAATGCGCAAATCATGTTCTGCCAACACCTTAGATGCTTCTTTTTCATCAAAGGCAATCGGTAGACCGTCGTTTAATAAGGTAATCATTCCTGCTTGGCTTGCAAATACCAGCGATACCCCTAAGGGGTCAAAAGAAACCCCTGAATAGCCAAGGGCACATAAAATCCTTCCCCAATTGGCATCTTGGCCAAACATCGCCGTCTTTACCAGATTTGAGGTGATTACCGACTTTGACAAGGCAATGGCATCGTCTTTTGTTTTGGCACCTCGCACCTCGACCTCAACAAATTTAGTCGCTCCTTCACCATCGCGGATGATCTTTTTTGCTAGGGTCTTATGGACATATAAAAAAGCATCTTTAAAAACTTCAAAATCTTCATCATCACGTTGCAATTTTTCATTTTCAGCCATCCCATTGGCCATGACTGCAACCATATCGTTGGTAGAGGTATCGCCATCAACGGAAATCATATTATAGGTCTCTGCCACACTCTCTTTTAATAATTCATCGAGCAGGGCCCCATCAATTAAAAGATCGGTTGTCACAAACGATAGCATGGTCGCCATATTGGGATGAATCATCCCTGAGCCTTTGGCCATTCCCGCAATTCTTACCCTTTTGCCTTTTATTTTTACTTGGACTCCTATGGTCTTAACACTTGTATCAGTGGTCAAAATTGCTTGAGCAGCACTTAGGCCGTCTTCTTTATTAGCCGTTAACTCTTTGTTAAAAGAATCAATTCCAGAAATTATTTTTTCAACTAGCAAGGGGACACCAATGATTCCCGTTGAAGCCACGAGGATATCCTCCTTTTGAAGATCAAAAACATCGGCCATTTTTTGAGCTGTTGCCAGCACGGCCTGCTCACCCTTTTTACCAGTACAGGCATTGGCATTGCCACTATTAATAATAAGAGCTTGTTTTTTAGGTTTTTTCATTACTTGCTTACACCATAAAATCGGGGCCGCCTTAACACAATTTGTCGTCGTCATAATCGCCGTGTTAGCTGGTTTTTCTGACACAACGATCGCTAAGTCTTTTTTCCCGGATTTTTTAAGACCACAGTGAAAACCCCCGCTTTTAAAGCCTTTGGGAAAATTAATCCTTGCTTGCTCAATTATTTTCATTTTTTCCTCCTATTCTAAATCGGAAAATCCGAGATTAGGTCAATTCCCATTTTTTCATCTAAATTAAAAACAATATTCATATTCTGAACGGCCTGACCGGCCGCTCCCTTGATTAAATTATCAATGGCCGCAACGACAATCACCCGATTAGTCCGCTGATTAATTTTAAAGCCAATGTCGACAAAATTTGATCCCCTTACCCAGCGGGTTTCCGGCATTTTTTCACCCGTTAAGCGAATAAAATATTCTGATTGATACATTTTCTCATAAGCTTCTTTAAGATCAGCCATTTTAACACCTGCTTTAAGCTTTGCATAGGCTAAGGTTAAGATCCCCCGATTCATCGGCACCAAATGGGGAGTAAAAAGGACATTAAAATTTTTGCCATTATTTTTGCCACTTAAGAGTCTTAACTCTTGTTCAATTTCTGGGGTATGACGGTGTTCACCAATTTTATAAGCCTTAATCGATTCATTTACCTCACCGTAGAGTAAGTCACTATTAAGGCCTCTTCCGGCTCCGGAAACTCCGGATTTGGCATCGATAATAATACTATTTTCATCGATTAAGTTGTATTTAATCAATGGTGCTAAGCTTAAAATACTACAAGTCGTGTAGCAGCCGGGATTTGAAATCAGTCGAGTCTTTTTAACCGCCTCTCGGTGCAACTCACACAGGCCATAAACCGCTTGTTCAATAAGATTGGCCGAGTTGTGTTTTGTCTGATACCACTCATAATAGGTAGGCAAATCCTTTAAGCGGTAGTCAGCTCCTAAATCAATGATAATGGTTTGGTCAAGAATAGCCTGGTTAATCATTTTAGAGGCAAGTCCATGGGGTAGGGCTAAAAATACCACATCTGAAAGTCCTGCTAATGCCTCAATATCACTAGGCTGACAGATAAGCTCTGTTAGATCCCGATAATTCCCATAAAGATCACTATACTTTTGCCCTTGGTAACTTCGTGATCCAAGGCCAACTAATTCAACCTCAGGATGTCTGAGTAGTAAGCGGACAATTTCCTGTCCAGCATAACCGGTTGCCCCGATGACTGATGCTTTAATCATTTTATTTCCTTCTTTCTTCATATTTTATCACTTATCTTAATTATTATTTTTACTATCACATTATTTTAACAACTGTTCTTTAATCTATCCTCTCTCAAAAAGGATTATAGTTTGGTATTATAAATCTTTTCTAGTGAATAATCAAGCATAATTTTGAATATTTATTTACGCTTATTAAGTTTATTCATTTTTTACTTGATTTTTTATTAATAAAACTGTATAATCATTCATGAAAATAATGATAATTAAAAAATCAGGAGGAACGACATTTGAAAAAGAAAGTAATTCTCGCCTACTCAGGCGGATTGGATACAACCACCATTATTCCATGGTTAAAAAACACCTATGACTATGAAGTTATTGCTGTGTGTGTCGATGTTGGCCAAGGCACCGAACTAGAAGGGCTTGAAGAACGAGCCTTAACCTCTGGAGCAAGTAAACTCTATATCGAAGATGTGACCGATGAATTTATTGACGATTACGTGTGGCCCGCCCTTAAAGCTGATGCCATCTATGAAAAAAAATATCTTTTGGGAACAGCTTTAGCTCGTCCACTTATCGCTAAGATTTTAGTTGACTACGCTGAGCGAGAAGGTGCCGAAGCCATTTGTCACGGGGCAACCGGTAAAGGCAATGATCAAGTCCGTTTTGAATTAACAATTGGGGCCTTAGCCCCACAACTTAAGATTATCGCCCCTTGGCGAATCTGGGATATTAAGTCCCGTGAAGACGCCATGGAATACTGTATCATGCATGATATTAAGGTTCCGATGACTGTTAGCAATAGTTATAGCCGTGATAAAAACATCTGGCACATGAGTCATGAAGGCTTAGAACTGGAAGACCCGACCTTGGAACCCCAATATAAGAAACTCCTTCAAATGACCACACCCTTAGAAGAAACCCCTGATAAAGCTGAAGTGGTGACCATTGAATTTGATCAAGGGATTCCAATTAAATTAAACCAAGTGGCTATGGATGGTCGCAAGCTACTGGAAAGCCTTAATATCATTGGTGGCCGCCATGGGGTTGGGGTGGTCGATCTAATTGAAAACCGAGTAGTTGGTATGAAATCTCGAGGGATTTATGAAACACCTGGTGGATCAATCCTTTATAAGGCCCATGAAGAACTCGAACACATGTGTCTAGACCGTCAAACCTTTGGTTTCAAACAACAAGCAGCCGTTAAATTTGCCGAACTAACCTATAATGGTGAATGGTTTACCCCCCTTCGCGAGGCTCTCACAGCTTTTGTCGATGAGACCCAAAAGACGGTCACGGGAACAGTCCAACTTAAACTCTATAAAGGAAATATTATCCTAGTCGGTGTATCTTCAGAATATTCCTTATACAATGCTGAAATTGCCAGCTTCACCACCGGTGATCTTTATAATCACAAGGATGCTGAAGGATTTATTAATCTCTTTGGCTTGCCATTAAAAGTCCGTGCCTTGATGCGTTTGAGCAAAGAAGAAAAAAACAAAGGGGAATAATTATGAAAAAAATGTGGGGCGGTCGCTTTTCCAAAAAAACCGATGACTTAACCGATGATTTTAATTCCTCTATTGCCTTTGATCAGCGTTTATATCCAGAAGATATAAAAGGAAGTATTGCCCATGCCCAAATGCTCGGCCATCAAGGTATAATCTCCCTAAAAGAATCGCAACTGATCGTCAATACCCTCAAAGAGATTAAAAATGATATTGAAGCCGGTCGGATAGAATTTGAAGTCACCATGGAAGATATTCACATGAATATTGAAGCCATTTTGACAGCACGTATCGGTGATGTCGGTAAAAAACTCCACACCGGACGAAGCCGCAATGATCAGGTGGCGACCGATATGCGCCTTTATGTTAAAAAAATTGCCGGTCAATCTCAACAGCTCGTCCGCTCCTTAATTGAAACCCTACTTGATTTGGCCGAAGACCATACCAAGACCATTATGCCTGGCTACACCCACCTGCAACGGGCCCAACCAATTACCTTTGCCCATCATTTAATGGCCTATGTTGAAATGTTTAAGCGTGATATGATCCGCTTTGACCAAGTCATCCAAATGGCCGATACCCTACCGCTAGGTTCTGGGGCCTTAGCTGGGACCACTTATCCGCTTGATCGCCAAATGGTGGCCACGGCCCTTGATTTTAGCAAGGTCTCCTTAAATAGTCTTGATGGTGTCTCCGACCGGGACTTTTGCATTGATTTTTTACAGGCTGCGTCGGTTCTAATGATGCACCTTAGTCGCTTTTCCGAAGAAATTATTTTATGGTCTAGCAGTGAATTTAATTTTATCAGCTTAGATGATGCCTTTAGTACTGGAAGTAGTATTATGCCACAGAAAAAAAATCCTGATATTGCCGAACTGGTCCGTGGTAAAACCGGCCGAGTCTATGGTGATTTATTAGCTTTTCTAACGACCATGAAAGGCCTGCCTCTTGCTTACAATAAAGATATGCAAGAAGACAAGGAACCGGTTTTTGATGCTTATGATACCATTGAAATTGCCTTGATCACCTTTACCAAGATGATTAAAACCCTTAGTGTTAATCACGATGCGATGAAAAAAGCAGCCGCTGGTGGATTTTCTAATGCTACCGATGCCGCTGACCACTTGGTAAAACATGGCATGGCCTTTCGCGATGCCCATGAAATTATTGGAAAACTGGTCTTTTATGCCCTAGACAAAAAGAAAAGCTTAGATGACCTTAGCTTAGCCGAATACCAAGCCATCTCACCTGTTTTCACCGAATCCATTTACCAAGCAATTGATTTAAATACCTGTGTCAATGAGCGCAATCTGATTGGTGGCCCTGCGGAAAATCAAGTAAAAAAAGCCATTGCCACTAGTCGGCAATGGCTAGTGGATGTTTTTAATTAATTAAAAAACACCTCCATAAATCTTAAAAAACCCTCGTCTAAAGATGAGGGTTTTTTAAAGCTTTAACTGGCAATAAGGTCAATAGAACACCTAGTAAAATTGCCCCAAAGCCTAGAAATGCTAGAAATGTCGGCACCTCACCGACAAAGATAATCACAAAGATAGGATTTAAGATCGGTTCAATTAATGAAATAATTGATGCCTTCAGACTGGAAATTATTTTGATGCCCCTTAGCAAAAAAAGATAGGATAAGCCAATTTGAAAAAAACCAAGGTAGACTAAGGACAGCCAACCTTCTGTCGTAATCCCCGAGAAATTGAAGTGTTGGCTAAAGAAAATCACCATAATGATGGCCAGAATCAAATTATTTAAACCGACCACCGTCTGATCTGAAAAATCATAGTCTTTTTCCAGAAAATATTGAACCATGGCGTAAGCAATCCCATTTGTTAGGGCTAAGAGGTCTCCCTTAAAATTCCCACCACTTGAATCGGATAGAATAACAATAATGCCGATTAAAATAAAAATACGTGGAATTAATTCGTTGGCGGTAATTTTTTTACCTTTGACAATATAGTAAAGATATAACCATAAAGGGGCTGTACATTGAAAAATAATGGCATTGGCGGCGGTCGTTATTTTAGTCGTTAAGACAAAAACAATGCACAAATACGCATAGGCTAAGGCCAAGGCCATATAATTTTTGCTTATTTTTATTTTTCGCCATTGCATTAAGGGTGAAAAAAACAAGGCTGCTGTTAAGGCTCGCATAAAAGTAATGGTAAAGGCAGAGGTGTCGATTAATTTAATAAAGAGCCCCCCCGTGCTAAAAAGAACCGCCGCTAGAACCACATAGATAATGCCTTTACTCTCTTTCATACATTTTTCTCTCCATTTAAACTTTTACATATTTTTACCCTATGTTTCAAACAAACTTTCCTTTATAATCAAACTAGGAGGTGTACTATGCTATCAAAAATTTACAGTTGTGGTTTACTTGGTGTCGATGGCCAAATCGTTACCGTAGAAATTGATATCTCCCGAGGACTCCCAGCTTATTCCCTTGTCGGTTTACCAGATGCTGGTATTAAAGAATCCAAAGACCGGGTTTTTTCGGCCATTAAGAATTCCAATTATCTCTATCCGATGGAGCGCATCACCATTAATCTGGCCCCGGCCGACCTTAGAAAAGAAGGATCAGCCTATGATCTTGCTATTGCCATTGGCATTCTCTCATCCTCAGACCAACTAAATTGTCCGTCCCTAAAGGATTATTTAATCATCGGTCAACTCTCCCTTAGTGGTGAAATTCGTCCAGTCAAGGGGGTTCTTCCAATGGTTTTAGCGGCTAAAGAAAATAATCTGACACACATCATTGTCCCCTATGAAAACCGTCTTGAAGCAGCCGTCGTCGAAGGTGTGACTGTTTATCCTCTGACCTGTCTGTCTGATTGTATCGATTTTTTAAAAGGTGAATTAATAATCGATGCCTTTAAAATTGATAGTAGCAAGCTTCTTAATGGCACAGATAAAAGCTACCCCTTAGATTTTTCCGATATCAGAGGGCAAGACCAGGCCAAGCGAGCCCTTGAAATTGCCGCTGCTGGTAGCCATAATGTCCTAATGTCGGGACCACCAGGATCGGGTAAAACGATGCTTGCCAAGGCCTTTCCCAGTATCCTTCCCAATCTGACCTTAGATGAATCGCTGGAAATTACAAAAATCCATAGTATCTCTGGTCTTTTAAATAATCAACCCTTGGTTTGCCATCGTCCTTTTCGCTCTCCCCACCATACCATTTCAAAAACATCCTTAATTGGTGGTGGTCGCTTTCCCAAACCTGGCGAAGTCTCATTGGCCCATCTAGGGGTGCTTTTTTTAGATGAACTCCCAGAATTCCAAAAAACAGCCCTTGAAGTTTTGCGTCAACCCCTTGAAGATGAATCAGTCAGCATCTCTAGGCTTAGTGCCTCATTGACCTTTCCCGCAAAATTTACCTTAATTGCCTCCTTAAACCCCTGTCCTTGTGGTTATTTAAATGATCCCCAACACGAATGTATCTGTTCACCTGGGCAAATTAGAAATTATCGGGGGAAACTATCCGGTCCCCTCCTGGATCGCATGGATATCTTTCTCAATGTGCCATCGACAAGTTTTGAAGAGATACAAACCCGGGCAAAGGGAGAATCGTCAGTCGCCATAAAGAAACGGATTGATGCGGCCCGAAGTATTCAAAACGACCGCTATCAAAAGACTTCTATTTTTTTTAACTCCCAACTAACCCCCCAATTTCTGGAAAAACACTGTCTCTTAGATAAAGGTGGCCAGGCCATGATGGAAAAATGTTACCATAAAATGAACCTCAGTGCCCGTGGCTACCACCGCATCCTAAAACTTGCACGAACAATTGCTGATTTAGATGGGTCTCTGCCAATTCAAATTCATCATCTCTCAGAAGCCATCCAGTATCGTGATACTCAATTATTTGACATCTAAAAAACCGATATTTCTATCGGTTTTACTTTATAGGATAATCGGCATTTCTTTTTCTAAGAATCACAATTCCCACGACTCCAATGATTACTGCTATTAAACTGACCACTTGGGCAATTCTTAAACCTAGAAACATTAAACTATCGGTTCTTAAGCCTTCAATAAAAAAGCGACCAATCGAATAACCTGATAAATAGATAAACAATAATTCACCATTTATGCCTTTAAATTTTTTCTCATAGAAAAAAAGAAATCCAAAGAGGAGAAGGTTCCAAATCGATTCATAAAGAAAGGTCGGATGAACCTGAATTAAGCCCAGAAGCGGGTCTTTTACCGTAATTGCCCAGGGCAAATTTGTTTGACTCCCATAGGCTTCTTGGTTGAAATAATTCCCCCACCTGCCAATGGCTTGCCCGAGTGGTAGACCCGGAATAATGGTATCGGCTAAAGCAAAAAAATCAATTTTCCGCACTCGACAAAAAATAATCGCCACAATAATCCCGGCAATAATACCACCATGGATGGCTAGTCCCCCATTCCAAATAGCAAAAATCTCTCGGGGATGGCTTTGATAGTAATCAAAGGAAAAAAGGACATAATAAAGTCGTGCCCCAATGATAATTGCTGGTGTCATATAAAGAAAAAAATCGACGATATCATCTGACGAAAGCTGGTAGCTTGGGGCTCGCTTGATGGAAAGCAAGAGCCCTAATACAAGGGCTGTTGCAATAAAAATGCCATACCAGCGAACCTCCAAGCCAAAAGCCGTAAATGCAATCGGGTTTGGCATGGTCATCATTAAAGAATCGTTGCTAATTGACCGTTCTTAGCACCAGCGGCATTTCCTTCTTCAACATCAAGGTGCATATCTAATCGGAA
Organism: uncultured Lachnospiraceae bacterium; assembly: GCA_964545675.1. Taxonomy (GTDB): domain Bacteria; phylum Bacillota; class Clostridia; order Eubacteriales; family Eubacteriaceae; genus Acetobacterium. Next base: position 13,363 of record CAZJGM010000023.1, read on the forward strand.
ATTGGGATGAACCCGAACCAATACATTATCAAAAATAAGACCCCTAGGCCCATCTAATTTAACTGAGACGATATCCTTGTCTTGAAGGCCAAATTCTTCTGCTTCGTCAGGGCTCATGTGAATATGACGAGCAGCAACAATCGCTCCGCGATCAATTTCTACTTGGCCAACTGGTCCAACAATTTTTACTCCTGGTGACCCTTCAATATCGCCTGAATTCCGTAGCGGTGCCTTCACCCCTAAAGTAAAACAATCACCTACTGATAATTCCACTTGGGTTTCTGGTCGTACCGGGCCTAAAATCCGAACCCCTTTAATGGTCGATTTTGGTCCCACAATGTCAACTTTTTCTTCAGCTGCATATTGACCTGGCTGTGATAAATCTTTCATGTTTTTCAACTCATAACCCTGGCCAAATAATACCTTTAAATCATCCTGAGATAAATGAATGTGTTTGTTTGAAAGCCCGACGGGCACTTTTTTTTCCATGTATATTCTCCTTTTTTATCATAATGAACTTTATTGTATCTAATTTCTTAGTAAATGTTAAGCTAAACTTTTCTTTTCTTTCGTTTTTTGCTTATTCTTAAATGCTTGACTTAATTCAAGCATTTCTCGGGCATGGTCCTTCGTTATTTGAGTCACCTCTGCCCCACCGAGCATCCGTGAAAGTTCTTCCTTCTTACCTTCTTTATCCAGACACTTAAAGTCAAGATCAACTTTATTTTTATGGTCCTTTTTTTCAACCCTAAAATGCCTATCGGCCATGGCTGCAATTTGAGGCAGATGGGTGATACAGATAATTTGTTGCCGCTGATCACTTGCTGCTAAGGATTGGATCTTCTCAGCCACTACTTGAGCTGTTCGCCCACTAATGCCGGTATCAATTTCATCGAAAACCATTGTTTCGATATCACTAAGGCCTTTAAAAATACTTTTTATACTGAGCATGATCCGGGAAATTTCACCACCAGAAGCAACCTTTCCTAGTGGTTTTAGGGGCATGCCGGGATTAACCGAAATCAAAAATTCAATCTGGTCTTGGCCTTTGTCGGACATTCGCTTAGGATCATGGTCAATTTGGATTTTGACCCGGGCTTTTTCCATGGCCAGATCCTTTAATTCTTGCTCTATTGATGTCTCTAGTTGTTTACCTGCTTTAAGACGCAAATCATATAATTTTTGTCCCCATTGGCAATAGTCTTGTTTAAGTTTTTTCATTTCAAGGCGATATTTTTCCAAATGGGCATCCCGATTAGAAAGTTTTGTTAAACGTTCTTGAATCGTTTTATAATAATCAAGCACGTCCTTAATATCAAAGCCATACTTGCGCTTAAGGCCTTCAATGGTCGATAACCGTCCTTCAATAGCATCTAAATCCCCACTGCAATATTCCAAGTCATCAAGGTAATTTCTTAAATAAAAGGATAAGGATTCAAACTCCGAAAAAAAACCATCCAACATGTCAGTGTAAAGGCCAAAGCTTTGATCAATTTGAGCCATATCATTGATTAAAACCTGGAGTGCCCCTAATTGATTAAGGATTCCCTCCATTCCTTCTCGATTACCACCTTGAAGCTGCTCATAAGCCTGATTCCCATAGGAAAATAGTTGTTCTTGGTGGCTTAAGATTAATCGCTCTTGTTCTAAGTCTTGGTCTTCGCCTAATTTTAAATCAGCCTCTTTAATTTCTTTGATCGCAAAAGATAAACTTTCTTTTTCACGCTCGATTTCACGTTCATTGATTTCTAAATCATGAATTTGACTCTTGGTCTTTTTTAATTTTCTCACAAGTACTTGAATTTTTTCAAGATAATCACTACTGCCACCGTAGGCATCAACTAAGTGGCGATGATTATCTCTTTTAAAGAGGGATTGATGTTCGTGCTGACCATGGATGTCAATTAATTCATCCCCAAGACTTTTTAATTGGCTAACGGTAATCATGATCCCATTGGCCCGACAAATATTTTTTCCATGCTGGTCCAGTTCCCGCATTAAAATCAATTGGCCATCCTCAATCGGAATCCCGAATGCCTGGCATTGATTTAAAAGATGGGCTTGGTGGGTGATATCAAAAAGACCTTGAACCATCATTTTATTTTTCCCCTGACGAATATTGCTTTTATTCCCCCGACTTCCCAAAACCATGGTTAAGGCATCAATGACGATCGATTTACCAGCCCCTGTTTCACCGGTAATAACATTAAGCCCCAAACTAAAATCAATCGATAATTGGTCAATCAGCGTATAATCTTTTACCTCAAGATTTTGAAGCATCCTGTCCTCCTACTTCATCAATTTTTTAAATTTCCCAACAATTTCATCGACGAAATCGCGATTCCGAATTAACACGAAAATTGTATCATCTCCAGCAATCGTCCCAACGATATCGCTCCAATCCATGGAATCAATGGCCAGTGCTGCCGCCTGACCCATGGCCGGAAGGGTGCGTATAACAATGGTATGGTCAACATAATCAATCGTTAAGACCGATTCTTTAAAGACCGCCCTGACTCGTTCGCTATAAATTGAGGCGATATCTTTCAAGGGGGCATAGTGTTGCTTGCCTTGGTGATTGGAAACCTTAATAAGTTTAAGTTCTTTAATATCTCTTGAAATCGTCGCTTGGGTAACCGCAAATCCCGATTCTTTTAGGGCTTGGGCTAAGTCTTCTTGGGTTTCGATAAAATTGTTTTCAATTAGTTCAATAATTTTAAGCTGCCTGGATACCTTCATTTTCTTCTCCTTCTAGGCTTATCTATAAGTACAAAGTTTCAGTCGCAAGCGATCAAAATAACCCAAATCATTTAAACGAATCAATTGCGTCGAGTATTGAGACCTAACAACTTCTACTTCATCTGCTGGAGTGATCGGCACATTGGTTTGCCCATCAAGGGTCACCGTAATCTCTTTTTCGCGATTGCCAAATTTAAGCTTGATCACCTCGTCATCGGAGAGAACATAGGCTCGATCATGAAGGCGATGAGGGCAAATTGGATTTAGGATTATAATATTCGCTTTTGGAGACACAACTGGTCCACCGGCTGCTAAAGAATAAGCCGTCGACCCCGTCGGCGTTGAGATAATCAAACCATCTGCTCGAAAGGAATCAATTTTAGAGCCACTGGCATAAGCTTCAATGTCAATCATCCTTGGACCACTACTTTTAACTAAGACATCATTAAGTGCCACATATTTTTCTTCACCTTCATTTTTTTTTCGCAAGGTACAGGTAAGCATCCGTCGTTCTTCTAAATCAAAATCGCCATTATTAAGCTGCCTTAAAGCCGATTGATAGGAACCGGCCTCTTCTTCCGTTAAAAAGCCTAATTTCCCAAGGTTAAAGCCTAAGATGGGAATTTTATAAAAACACGTCTGACGGGCCACATAGAGTAAGGTCCCATCACCACCGAGACTGATTACACAATCACAATTGATAAAAAATCTATCCCTAGGAAAATAACGAATGTTTTTATGATCATATCGAATTTGTCCGTCCATTAAAGCAACGATTAAATCTAAATCCAGCAAGGTTTTAATACATTTCATTCCCAAGTAAAAACTTTCTTTCTTTTCAAGATTTAGATAAAGACCGACTCTTTTAAAGCGTTTATTCTTTTCCTTCATTGAGATACCTATCCTGACTATTCTTTCCATGGGCCAGATGAACCAGCTCTTTGATCCCTTGGTCCCAATTAGATTGCTTTGGAAGTCTTGCGTTTTTAGTATATACTAAAAATTCAATATTCCCTTTTTGCCCATGAATCGGTGAATAATCGAGTCCTAGGACTGAAAAGCCGTGACTTTCAATGGCTGTGACGGTTTTTTCTAATACCTTTATATGGACCGTTATATCGCGGATTACGCCCTTATCACCGACATCTTCCCGCTTTGCTTCAAATTGAGGTTTGATTAACCAAATATTAAGGCTTCCTGGCTTTGTCAGTTCTTTGATCTTTGGAAGAAGCTTGATAATCGAAATAAAGGAGACATCCATCACCGAGCCATCAGCTTTCTCTAAGAGCTCTTGATCACTTAAATACCTAAAATTTTTCCGCTCTAAACAAAGGACACGGTCATCATTGCGTAGTTTCCAATCGAGTTGCCCATAGCCGACATCAACAGCATAAACTTTCTTTGCCCCATTTTGCAGGAGGCAATCAGTAAAGCCACCAGTTGACGAGCCGATATCAATAAAACTTTTATTCTCGACCGGCATCTTAAAAACACGGAGTCCTTTTTCGAGTTTAAAGCCGCCACGACTAACATAGGGACAATCCTTCACCTTAACTTGGATATCGGCTTGGCTATCAATTGTTTCTCCAGCCTTATCTTTTAATTGACCTTTAACACTTACTTTACCAGCCATAATCGCCTTACGGGCTTTATCAAGACTATCAAAATGATTTTTTTCGACCAGTAATTGATCAAGACGTATTTTCATTCCTTACTCTTTTCTTTGACAAATATAATGGGCAAGTTCTTGGAGAAATAATGTTTTATCGCCAATTGGTTTAAGCAAAGCTATGGCTTCTTCTTGCAATTCGGCAACCTTTAATTTGGATGCTTCTAGGCCATACAAACTAACAAAAGTCGACTTATGATTTTTTTCATCACTGCCGATATGCTTTCCTAAGGTTGACTCGCTTCCTTCCACATCAAGAATATCATCGACAATTTGAAAGGCCAAACCGATCCGATGACTATAGCTAATCAAGCGTCCTTGTGTGGCTGGTTGAGCCCTAGCAACCAGACACCCTGCATGAACACTTGCTTCTAAGAGAGCCGCTGTTTTGTGGAGATGGATATAATCAAGTTGGTGGGTTCCAATCACTTGATTCTCGCTTTGAAGATCAGCCACCTGACCACCAATCATCCCCAAAATACCCGATGCTCGCATAATAATTCTCATTGCTCCAAGATAATTTTTTAAATCTTGACCAGACAACTTTTTTGTTCCTTGAAGCATGGTCTCAACAGCGTAATTAAGGAGTGCATCCCCGGCCAAAATTGCCATCGCTTCGCCATAAACAATGTGGTTGGTTGCCTGTCCTCTTCTCAGGTCATCGTCATCCATAGCTGGAAGATCATCATGGATCAACGAATAAGTATGAATCATTTCAATGGCCAAGGTCAAAGGCTTGATCATCTCTAGATCCCCTTCCATGGAACGGCAAGTTTCAAGCATCAAGATTGGTCTTAGGCGTTTGCCTCCAGCAAATAAACTGTATTTCATCGCCTCTAATATAATTTCAGGCGTGTCAAATTTTTGATCAAAGGCTTCTTCTAACCAACCATTAATTTGGGCCGATGCTTGTTGAAGGCTTTCTTTAAAGTTCATCCTTGCTCCCCTCAAACTCTTTTTCTTGCCCATCTTGCATTAGGAGTACTCGTCCTTCAAGCTTATTAAGATCGGTATTGCATTCTTTGATCAGCTTCATCGCCTCTTCATAAGATTTTATCGATATTTCAATATCTTGATCCTCTGATTCAAGTGAATCGGCAATCGCCTCTAATCGATTAATTTTTGTTTTTAATTTTTTTACCGCCATTGACATCCTCCTCTTTTGATAAAACAGCCACTTTAGCCTTTCCATCTTTAAATACTAATTCTAATCTTTGATCGATTTTAAGCAAGTCCAGTGATTTTACCGTTTGACCCTTTTCATTTTTCACCAGTATATAGCCTCTTTTTAATAAATTTAAAGGATTCATCGCCTCAATCCGTGTTTGAAAATGGGCAATTAATTGGCGCTCATTACTAATTTTCCCCATCATTAAACGATTGATATACTCTTCAATCCGATCAATTTCAATGCGACGATCATTAATTTTTTCAAGGATATTAAAACGTTTTAAACGTTTTTCAAAATCAATTAACTGCTCCCGTCTTTTTGAAATTACCCTTTGTATTAGGTAAGTTAAATGATTGCCCATTTCAATTAGACGACGCATAACAATAAGGGTATCTTCGGCCACGATTTCTGCCGCCGCTGATGGGGTCGCTGCTCGTCGGTCAGCAACGAAATCGGAAATGGTAAAGTCAATTTCATGGCCAACTGCCGATATAATCGGAAGTTTTGAATGATAAATGACCTTTGCTAAACGCTCGTCATTAAAGGCCCAAAGGTCTTCAATCGATCCCCCACCCCGACTAATAATAATCACATCAACATTTTGGTATTGATTAAAGGCTTCAATCCCTTCAATAAGTGATAAATAGGCCTCTTCTCCTTGAACGAGGCTGGGATAGATAATAATATCTACTAAGGGATTCCTGCGCCTAATAATTGAAATGATATCCGCAACCGCTGCTCCATTAGGCGATGTCACAATGCCCACTCGACCAATAATCGCCGGTAAGGGCTTTTTATGTTCTTTTTCAAAATAGCCTTCAGCATCCAGTCGGTCTCTTAAGACCAAAAAAGCCTGGTATAAATCGCCAATCCCTTGGGGTTCCATGGTTCGAACAGTAATCTGATAACGACCACTAGGCAAATAAACCCCAAGGCCACCTCGGAGGGTAATCTTTTGCCCATCCTGTGGTTGAAATTTAAGATTCTTAGCTGCATTCTTAAACATCACGCAATCCAATTTACTCCTTGCGTCTTTTAAGGAAAAATAAAGATGACCAGAAGTCGATTTCTTTACATTTGATAATTCTCCTTGGATAAGAAGGGTTTTTAACAGGCTATTGGATTCCAATAGGGTTTTAATATACTGGTTAACATCTGATACATTAAGTACTTTTGTATTGACCATAAGCCTCCCCTTGCTTTTGATAATATTCCATCCCCATCAGGGCATTACCAAGGGCATTATCCCTTGCGTAATCACCAAGGGCAAAATAACATTTTAAACCGCTATTTTTAAAATGTTCATTGACCCAGTCTTTAATCAAACTGTTAGCCATCACCCCACCTGAAAATAAAAGCGACTGAAAATTGTAATTATCTTTTAATACTTCAATCGACTGAATCAAGGTCTGAGCAATAGCATAAAATAATTGACCGGCAATAATCTCTTTAGCAACCTTGTTTTCAAAAGCTTTTATCGCCTGATTTTCTTGGCCGGAAAAATGAAAATTAGCAGCAGAAAGCCGTGTTGTTATAAAAGTCTCCTGATTAATTTTCTTTAAATCGACTTTTTTTGCCAATTCTTCCAAGGCCCTACCAGCCGGAAAAGCAAGACCCATTTTAAGTCCCACCCGATCAATTAATTGACCAGCATTTAAGTCAAGCGTTTTTGCAATGATCTTGCACCGATAACCAATTGTCTTTTTTTCAATTGCTAAAATTTCTGATGTCCCACCGGAAAAATGAATGGCACAAAAATGATTCTCTAAAATCTCTTTACCGCTACCATAGATGGCACTTCTAATATGGTTTTCCTGGTGGGATAACTGAAGGCACTCAAGTTTCATCAAAGCCGCTAAACTTTCCCCTAAGGAAGTGCCGGCTTTAAAAACCGGCATATAAGAATCTTTAAGCGGTCTTGGTCGATTAGAGCAGCAGATCACTTTAATTGGTTCATTTATAGGAATGGCTTTAATCATCTGTGGAAGATTCTCTATATGCTGAAAAAGAGCATCTGATTGTCGCAAGCCGCGCATTCCCGGCTTTACATCCAACAAGATCCCCTTATTATAAATCACTTTCATCTCTTCATTTACCAGGGCAATCGATGTCGTATAATTGCTGGTATCGATCCCTAAACTAAGCGCGCACATACCGGCCATCCTTAACAAGCTTGTTTAATATTCCATTAACGTAATTTTTGCCATTTTCATCACCGTATTTTTTGGTCAATTCAATGGCTTCATTAATTATAATTTGAAAGGGTATTGATTCTTTCATAAAAAGCAGTTCACAAATCGCCATTCTTAAAATTGATTTCTCAATTTTAGGAATGCGATCAATCTGCCAGGTTTCCTTTAAATAGACATTTAAAATTGCATCAATTTCTTCTAAATGCTCTTGTGTTACCCTAACCAATGTTTTTCCATAGTTTAAATCAACTTCTTCCGATTCAAAAAAGGAATCGACGCTATCTGAAAAATCCTGGGACTCTGGATGAAAATCCAATTGAAATATCCCTTTAAAGGCATACTCCCGTTCTTTTTTTCGACTCATATTTTCTCCTTTACCAGGCTTTTCCGATCTGCCTTCAAATACCCGACCCTTCAACTCTTACATTTACACCGATCACCGGAATATCAACCATTGATTCAACCGTTAATTTTACTTTTTTTTGAATTTCTTTAGAAACATTAACAATCTCCACTCCAGGTTCTGTCAGAACATAGACCCAAATGGTCATGCCTTCGTCTTCACGATTAATTTTGACACCACCAATGGTATTGGAAATGGATAAAATATCCTTGATCTCATCGGTAATGCGAGTTGACATACGATCAACGCCATTTACCCCGGTCACCGCCAAAGAGACTAAAGAACTGATCATTTCATCGGTTATTTCAACACTTTGATTGCGTTTCATTTCTTTTTTCATATTCTCCTATTTAGTCCTCCTGATGACAATCACATCCATCTTCACCACAACAGGTGATTGCTTCATCTAAAATAAAAGGTTCCCCACATTCAGGACAAGCCACCGAATTATCTTCAAACGAATCAAATTCAGTAATATAGACATTGCCACACTCCGGACAGATGACTTCATAATAATCATCATCCTCTAGGTCTTCGTCATCCAAATACTCTTCATCTAAAATAAATTCTTCTAAATCGGATAAGTCATCGTCAACCATTTCAATGTACGATTCTAGATCTTCTTGACCTTCTCTTAAACCGTCAAGGGCATCGACAACATCATTTAAAATTGTCATCACCTGAACCAGGACTTTGCCTTCATTTGTTGATTCATCAATTTCAAGGCCGTCCATTAAGCCCTTTGTATAAGCAACTTTTTCATTTATATATTTCATTTTTATGCCCTTTCCATATACTCGCCTGTGCGGGTATCAATTCGAATCCGATCACCTTGTTCAACAAATAGCGGAACATGGATGATTGCACCAGTTTCAACCGTTGCCGGTTTACTTGCGCCAGTAGCCGTATCCCCTTTAAAACCAGGATCCGTTTTTGTCACTTCCAATTCAACAAAATTGGGAGCGACCACCGAAAAAGCAGTTCCTTTTAAGGATTTAACCGTCGCATTATCATTTTCTTTTAAATATTTCATTGCTTCTTCGACTTGTTCATAATTAAGAGGGATTTGTTCATAGGTCTCTTCATCCATAAAATAGTATAAGCCACCATCTTCATATAAATATTGCATTTCTTTTGTTTCAATTTGGGCCTTGGGATAACGTTCACTTGGACTAAATGTTTTCTCAACCGTCCCGCCCGTTAAAACATTTTTAATCTTTGTTCGGACAAAAGCAGCCCCTTTTCCTGGCTTGACATGTTGAAACTCAACAACCGTAAAAACTTGGCCATCCATTTCAAAGGTTGCCCCCTTTTTAAAATCACCTGCTGATATCATCGTTTACCTCCACAATGCGTCTCTTCTTTTCACACTCTTTTATTTTTATTTTATCACATATTTAATTTAACGTCATCTTTATTTCTTCAATCCAGATGATCA
>CAZJGM010000024.1:0-22263 GCA_964545675.1 uncultured Lachnospiraceae bacterium
CCAAATGATGAACAAAGAATCAAAAAAATAGAAAAAATAAAATAAATTATTTATTATTTATTTTAGAATTGGTTTAATAGGGTATGATTACTATAAAAGTGATAAGGAAGTGAATGCTATGGCTAAATATTGTCCTCAATGTTATGTAGGAATTAGTGCAGATGATCGCATTTGTAGAAATTGTGGAGCTGTTCTTAAAGAAGATTTGATCCAAGAAGAAGTGATTCAGGAAGAAATGATTCAGAATGACGAGTCTTCGGATAAAGCAGTTGTAATTTCTGAAATGAACCATCAAGCGAATCAAGAAAAAGATCCTTTTGATTCCGACCAAAGGGAAGAAACACTGGCAAAGGAAACGATGAGTAAAGAAGGTAAAATTGTAGAACAAGCACCTGTTCTAACACTTGGCGATTGGTTACTGACCTTACTATTATTGATGATCCCAATCGTTAATATCGTGATGTTAATCATCTGGAGTGTCGATACTAAGACAAACCCAAATAAACGTCAATTTGCATGGGCACAATTGATTTTTATGGGGATTATGATTGTCTTAAGTATTATTTTTTCAAGTATTTTTGCTGCTATTATTATTAGTGGATTTAATTCCTTTTATTATTAAAAATTTGATTTATAATTGTTTTAGCATCAAAAAAAGAACTGTTTACAGTTCTTTTTTTGATGCTAAAACTTTCTAAAGCGTGCATAACGCTTTTCAAGGAGTGTATCAAGATCAAGTTTTTGATTTTTACGAAAGGTTTGATAGAGATTGACTTGCAATTCTTGGTAAATATATTTAAAATCACGATGAGATTCGCTGATAATATCGTCAATAACATCAAGTTCTTTTAAATCATCGGCCGTTAATTTTAAACAATTGGCAGCTTCCTTGGTGCGACTGACATCTTTCCATAAGATGGAAGCACAACCCTCTGGTGAAATCACTGAATAAATAGAATTTTCAAGCATCCAAACTTCATCGGCAACGCCAAGGGCCAAAGCCCCACCACTGCCACCCTCACCGATAATAATTGAGATAATCGGGACTTTTAAGGTCATCATGGCCATTAGGTTTGCGGCAATTGCCTCTCCCTGTCCTCGTTCTTCAGCACCAATCCCACAAAAAGCCCCAGCTGTATCGATAAAACAAACGATCGGCCGATTAAATTTTTCAGCAAGTTTCATTTGCCGAAGGGCCTTCCGGTATCCTTCTGGATGGCTGGAACCAAAGTTTCGCTTTACTTTTGATTTGGTATTCTTGCCCCGTTCCTGTCCAATAATGGTAACTGGCATTTCCATTAAAAAGCCAAGACCGGTAATCATCGCTGGATCATCCCCAAAGTTTCGATCACCATGAAGTTCAACAAAACCAGTAAATAATTCAGAGATATAGTCGAGAGTGGTTGGACGATTTTTTTTTCGGGCTAATAAAACCCGTTTATAAGCTTCCATTTATAGACCCTCCGATACTAAGTGGAGGGATAAGAAGTGATCCAGGGATTTTTTTTGTAGTTTTCGGGGAACAATCCCATCAATGAAGCCTTTTTCCTGTAAAAATTCAGAGCGTTGGAATCCTTTTGGTAATTTTTGGCGAATGGTTTGCTCAATTACTCGCGGTCCAGCAAAGGCAATCAAGGCTTGTGGTTCAGCGAGAATAATGTCGGCTTCCATGGCAAAACTAGCGGTTACACCACCGGTAGTAGGGTTGGTTAAAAAAGCTATATATAAAAGACCAGCATCATTGTGTCGTTTGACGGCACCGCTAATTTTAGCCATTTGCATTAGTGCTAGCATTCCCTCTTGCATCCGAGCACCACCGGAAATCGTATAACCGACGACTGCTAGCTTTTCTTTAATGGCATATTCAAATAAACGGGTTATCTTTTCACCAACGATTTGTCCCATACTGCCCATCATAAAATTACCTTCCATAATAAAAAGAGCAATTTTTTTAGAGTTAATCTCGGCCGTTCCGGTGATCACAGCTTCTTTTTCATGACTAGCCAAACTTGACTGGACTAGTTTATCGGAATAATCAGGGAAATCGAGAACATTTTCTGAACTCAGGTCGTCGTACAATTCAGAAAAGGAATCACAAATGCTATTAATGCGTTGTCTGGCCGTCATGGGAAAATGGAAGTCACATTTTGGACAGATACGATTATTCTCATTGAGATCATTATTAAAATTAAGGGTCCCGCATTGGGGACACTTTAAACAAAGTTGATAGGGGATCGAGGGATCATTTTTAAAGACTTTTTTATTTGGCTTTTCTAATTCAATTTTTGGTTTTTTAAAACGGTTTCTGTTAATCACTTACAACACCTCTCTAGATGACTAAAGTCCATGGTTTCTAAAAAATTTGTATGATAGTGTCCGGAAACAAATTGTGGTTGACTGAGAATCTCAAGTTGCATTTCACGAGTATGTTCAATCCCTTCAATAACCAATTCACATAAGGCGGCTTTCATTTTCCTAATCGTTAGTTCTCTGCTTTTAGAGTGGACAATTAATTTACCAACCATCGAATCGTAATGGGGGGGGACGGAGTAGCCATGATATAAATAGGTGTCAAATCGTACCCAAGGCCCACCAGGGACATGAAGAAACTCAATGGTGCCTGCATTTGGACAAAAATTATTTAAAGGATCTTCAGCGTTAATTCGACATTCAATGGCACAGCCAGAAATAGTGACATCCTTCTGACTAAAGGTGAGGGGAAGTCCAGCGGCAATGCGGATTTGCCATTTAACAATATCTATACCAGTAACCATCTCCGTGACGGGATGTTCAACTTGCAAGCGGGTATTCATCTCCATAAAATAGAATTGGTTATCGGAATCGAGAAGGTATTCAATCGTTCCAGCGTTTTGATAACCGATATGTCGACTAGCACGAGCAGAGATTTCAAACATTTTCTGCCGTGTTTTATCAGAGAGACTTGGAGCTGGGCTTTCTTCTAATAGTTTTTGATTTTTTCTCTGGATCGAGCATTCGCGTTCACCTAGAGTGACCACATGGCCAAGCTGATCACAAAGAACTTGTACTTCGATGTGTTTAACATCGGTTAGGTATTTTTCCAAGTAAACACAGGGATCATTAAAGACATTTTGCCCCTCTTGTCGGGCCATATTAAATTCTTTTATAAAATCTTCTGATCGATTGACCAGTCGAATGCCCTTACCACCGCCACCAGACCGGGCTTTAACCAGTAGGGGGTAGCCGATTTTATCGGCTAGGCGATTGGCTTCGATCGGATCGTCAATAATATCACTGCCGGGGACGATCGGAACACCGGCTGCTTCCATGCTTGTTCGAGCTTGGTCTTTATCACCCATTTTTTCGATTAATTCAGCAGTGGGACCGATAAAAGTGATATCGCATTCACGGCAGAGTTTAGCAAATTTAGGGCTTTCCGAGAGTAGTCCATAGCCCGGATGGATGGCTTCTGCCCCAGTGAGAACAGCAGCGGAAAGAATAGCCGAGATATTTAAATAACTATCGGTTACAGGGGCAGGACCGATACAGATGCTTTCATCGGCTAAACTGACGTGGAGGCTGTCTTTGTCTGCCAGAGAAAAAACAGCAACGGTTTTAATACCCATCTCTTTACAGGCTCGGATGATGCGTAGGGCAATTTCACCACGGTTGGCAATTAATATTTTTGAAAACATCAAAAGACCCCCTTAATCCAACAAAGCAAAAGAGAATTCGCCGCTAACGGCTGTTTTCCCATTTACTTTTCCGACCCCTTTGGCAAAATAGAAGGGGGGTTTTGAAGCCGTTATCCGACAGATCATTTCTAGCGTATTTCCAGGAAGGACTTTTTCACGAAATTTAACCTTATTGAGTCCGGTAAAATAAGGGGTTTTTTGAGAATCATTTGAAAAAAGAACACAACAAGTTTGAGCCATGATCTCACAAAGAATAACACCAGGAACCACTGGGTTTCCTGGGAAATGGCCCTTTAAAAACCATTCATCCCCAGTAACCGTGTATCTGCCGGTGGCTGACCCGTCATCTTTTTTTTCGGCCTCATCCACTAGCAACATTGGCTCTCGATGGGGCAATAAGTCTTTTAATTGATCACGATTCATCCTAAACTCCTTTACGAATACGAAAGAGAACTTGTCCAAATTCAACAACATCGCCATTTTTAACACAGACTTCAATGACTTTGCCATCATATTCAGCACTTAGTTCATTCATTAATTTCATCGCTTCAATAATACAAAGGGTGTCCCCTTCTGAAAAAGATTCTCCGACTGAAATAAAAGGCTTATCCCCTGGCTTACCACTTTCATAAAAAACACCGACCATGGGAGACGTAATATCGATAATCCCTGGATCAATGCTTTCATTCTGTTTGTCTACTTTGTTCTCTACGGCTAAGGGTTCTTTTGATAAATCGATCAAATGAGGTTCGGTGCTTTTCATATTACCCTGTTCACGCTTTAATTCGATCTTTAGATGCCCCTGATCGAGTGATAAAGAGGTCAGTTGATCGTTAGCCATAATTTTGGATAGGGCGGCTATGGTCTCAATTGTTAATTCCATCTTAGTCTCCTTTGTATCTTGTGAATCCTAGGCATCCATTATGGCCACCAAATCCAAGAGAAGTGGAAAGAGCAAGGTCAATCGTCTGTTTTCTACTCTCATTAGGAACATAATCGAGATCGCAATCGGGATCTTTTTCTCGATAACCAATGGTTGGGGGGATGATGCTATTTTCTAGTGCTAATAAAGAAGCAATTGCTTCAACGGCTCCGGCAGCTCCAAGCATGTGACCGGTCATGGATTTTGTCGAGCTAACGAGGACATGATCGATATCTGTTTGAAAGACCTTTTTAATGGCGAGGCTTTCAGCTTTGTCATTAAGAGGCGTGCTGGTTCCATGAGCATTTACGTAGACTGTTGATTCAAATGGCTTAATCCCACTCGCAAGAGCTTGATCCACAGTCTCTTTGATGGCCCTAGTCGCTCCAAGTGCTTGAGGATGGGGGGCGGTAACGTGGAAGGCATCACAGGTATTACTGTAAGCAATGATTTCGCCATAAATTTTAGCTCCACGCTTTAAAGCGTTTTCTAATTCTTCAAGAATTAAAGCACCAGCTCCTTCGCCCATGACAAAACCACTTCGTCGTTTATCAAAGGGAATTGAAGCTTGGAGAGGGTCGCTTTCATGACTTAAGGCCATGGCATTGGAAAAACCGGCAATCGATAGACGGTTAATGCTAGCTTCTGTACCTCCAGCAATAATAGCATCGGAATACCCATGGAGTATGTTTCTATAAGCTTCACCAATGGCATGAGTTGAGGTGGCACAGGCGGTAACAACGGGCAAGCAAGGCCCTTGGGCCTTGTGACGAATGGCGATGCTACCAGCGGCAATATTGGAAATAAGCATGGGAATAAAATGGGGGGAAACCCGCCTTGGTCCCTTTGATTCGATTTTTTGACACTGATCGACAAAAGTATGAATTCCCCCAATGCCCGACCCCATATAAACACCAAAACGGTTAGGCTCAACCTTACCAATAATTTGACTATCTTCTACGGCTTGGGCAGCTGCAGCAATGGCAAATTGGGTAAAGCGATCATTCTTTCGGATTTCATTCTTTTTTAAATAATCGAGAGGCTCAAAATCTGTAATTTGAGCGGCGACTTTTACTTTTAAATCACTGGTATCAAAATTATCAATTGTTTTTATACCACATTGACCATCGATTAAATTGTTCCAAAAAGATTCGACTGTATTGCCAATGGGACTAATAGCACCAAGGCCTGTAATTACTACTCTTCGTTTCATATATACTCCTAAATATAGAGACCGCCATCTATTTTTATGACTTCTCCAGTAATGTATCCTGCTAAATCACTGGCAAGATAGACAGACAAGTTGCCAATGTCGTCAATTTGGCCAAAGCGATTAAGGGGGATGTTTTTGAGAATTGATTCTTTCATTTCTGTTTTTAAGGCATCGGTCATATCGGTTTCAATAAAGCCCGGGGCAATGGCATTACACCTTACACCTCGAAGGGCCATTTCCTTGGCCGTTGATTTTGTTAATCCAATTAATCCGGCTTTGGCAGCAGCATAATTAGCTTGGCCGATATTACCCATCAGGCCTGAAACGGATGAAATATTAATGATACACCCTTTTCGTTGTTTAAGAAGATGACTTCCGCCATGTTTTGTCATATTAAAAGCACCTTTTAAATTGGTATTAATAACGGCATCAAAATCGTCCTCTTTCATGGCAATTAATAATTTATCGCGAGTGATCCCAGCGTTGTTAACGAGAATTTCAAAACTTCCGAAATCCTTGATCACTTGATTGACTAAGACTTTTGTATCTTTGAAATTTGTTATATCACATTGATAAATTAAGGCCTTGACACCTAATTGTCTTAGCTCTTCTTGGGTGGTTAAGGCTAAGTCTTGACTGCTCCGGTAGACAAGGGCAATATTTGAACCAGCTGCTGCCATTTTTAAGGCAATCCCACGACCGATTCCTCGGGATCCACCAGTAATAAGGGCGGTTTTATTTTTTAACATAGTTACATCCTTTATAATTTTAAATGCTTTAATAAATCAATAGCCTGTGAACAATGGATGGAAGGATCAATTTTTTTCATAAAGCCACTTAAAGTTTTGCCTGGTCCTACTTCGATAAACTGATCGAATCCATCATTAATCATCGTTCGAATCGTTTTTTCCCAAAATACGGGATGATTAATATGATAAGTAATTTGTTTGATAATTTCGTCTCTCGTCTTGGGATAGGGAAGAGCGTTGGTATTGGAATATAAGGGAAGGCTTGATTCTCGAAAGTTAAGATCTTGAATATTTTTGTGAAAAACATCAAGAGCACTGGTCATAAAGGGAGAATGAAAACCACCGGATACATTTAAAGGAATTACCCGTCCACCAGCTTCCTTAATCGCTTTTGTAAAGGATTTTTCAGCTGTCTTTTCTAAGGAGACGACGACTTGTCCGGGACAATTATAATTGACCGGATAAACCCTTGAAAAGTCTTGACAAATCATTTCGACCTGATTATTTTTAAGCTTTAAAACAGCAAGCATCATCGCATCCGATTCCATGGCCGCATTTTCCATTGCTTTTCCCCGTTTAAAAACCAGTTCTAGACCGTCTTTAAAAGTAAGAATATTTGAAACAACGAGACCGGTGATTTCACCTAATGAAAAACCAGCCATCCCTTCATATTTTACATTCATCTCATTAAGGGCAGCGACTAGTGCAAGTTCAGTAGTGAAAATACAAGCTTGGGCATTGCTTGTTTTGCTTAATTCGTCAAGGGGACCATTAAAACAAAGATTTGAAATCCGTGAATCATAGTGGTCTGCTTGGTCAAATATCGTCTGTGCAGATTTAAATTGAGCATAGGCATCAAAGCCCATGCCGATAAATTGAGCCCCTTGACCGGGGAAGATTAGGGCTATTTTACC
The DNA here is from genome assembly GCA_964545675.1 of uncultured Lachnospiraceae bacterium. Taxonomy (GTDB): domain Bacteria; phylum Bacillota; class Clostridia; order Eubacteriales; family Eubacteriaceae; genus Acetobacterium. The sequence goes on from CAZJGM010000024.1 coordinate 7,473, forward strand.
CATTGTAATCCTCCCGATAAAGCTGTTTTTGTTTCGATCATTAAGGAGTCGATGATTTCTTTTACAGATTCTTTCTTTTTTATCAGTCCGGCAATTTGCCCAGCCATAAAACAGCCATTGGCATGATCGCCATTTTGAGCGGCTAGTCGTAGAGCTCCACGGCCATATTCTTCAATAACTGATTTGGGCGTATCAGGATTATTCTCAACGGCGACAAAAGACCTTGAAAATGGTGTTTTTAATGAGCGTACCGGGTGTCCCAGTGATCGACCAGATAAGACCGTATCAATGTCTTTGGCTTTAATAATTTTATTTTTGTAATCGTCATGAATATTGGTTTCATGGGCGACTAAAAAACGGGTACCTAGTTGAACACCGATAGCACCGAGCATAAAGGCTGCTGCAATGCCTCGACCATCGCCAATACCGCCAGCTGCGATAACAGGGATGGTCACCGCATCACAAACCTGAGGGATCAGAGGCATGGTTGATAATTCACCGACATGACCACCAGATTCGCCGCCTTCGGCAATGATTGCCGTAGCACCTGCTCGTTCTGAAAACTTGGCTAAGCCCGAGGAAGGGACAACGGGAATCACTTTGATCCCCTGTGCGGTCCATCTTTTGATATATTTCCCAGGGTTACCGGCACCGGTTGTGACAACGGGTACTTTTTCCTCAATCACTACTTGGGCAATTTCTTCGACCCGTGGATTCATTAGCATGACATTGACACCAAATGGTTTGGATGTCGCTTGTTTTATTTTTCGAATCTCATCCCGGAGCCAATTTTCATCGGCGTTCATCGATGAAATGATACCAAGTCCACCGGCATTAGAAACGGCGGCAGCCAATTGACTATCGGAAACCCAAGCCATACCACCTTGAAAAATGGGGTATTCAATACCTAATAGTTCGCATAAAGGGGTCCTAATCATCCTGTCACCTAGGCGTTGGATGCTTCAATTAATGTGACAACTTCACCAATCGTCTTAAGTGAACCATCAATTTCTATAGTGGTATCAAAGGCTTCTTCAATTTCCATCACTAATTCAACGGTATCCAGAGAATCAAGTTCGAGTTCTTCAAAAGTCGTAGTCATCTCTACTGTTAATTCAGGTTCATCCTTATATTCACGTAAAATTCCGACAATTTTTTCAAATATCATTTTTAATTCCTCCAAAATTTTTTAATTATTTTTTTGACCATTCAAGGACACAGGCACCGGTGGTTAAACCACCGCCAAAGGCTGTTAAGGCGATTTTCATACCTGCTTTTAGTTTACCTGCTTGATTAAGTTCATCGAGAACCAAGGGGATACTAGCAGCCGATGTGTTTCCGACTCTTTCTAATTGCATTGCAAATTTTTCAATGGGAATTTTTAATCGTTTGACAGCACCTTCAATGATCCGTCGATTGGCCTGATGAGGGATAATTATATCCAGATCATCAAGACTGAGATTTGCTAAGTCAGTCACCGTTTTTAAATCCTGGCAAATGGCAGCAACGGCAAAACGATACACTTCACCACCATCCATATTTAAAAAGGGAAGACTTTCTGCTTCTTTTAAATAAGGATGATTGCCTTTTTTCCAAGGAATTGAAAGGGCGTGGGTGTTACCACTTGCCGATAAATAGATGCTTTTTAAATCATTACCATTTGATAAAATTGCAGCACCAGCTCCATCGCCAAATAAAACAGCGGTTGACCGATCTTGCCAATTGACAAGTTTTGACATGGCATCGACGGCAATCACGAGGATTTTTAAGTCAGCCTTTCGTTTAAAATAAGCATCGGCCACATCAAGCCCGTAAACAAAACCTGAACAAGCTGCATTTATATCAAAACAAGGGCAATTAATTTTTAATGCTTCCTGAATTTGACAGGATAATGATGGTGTAACCATGTCACCACCGAGGGTTGGACAAATAATGTAGTCTAGTGAATCTTTACTAATATTGGCATTTTCTAAAGCCTTTTGACTGGCATCGAGGGCTAAATCAAGAATTGTTTCGTCGATGCAGATATGGCGTGATGAAATGCCAGTTCGCGACTGAATCCAATCGTTGGATGTGTCGAGAAATTCGGTAAGATCATCATTATGAAAAATACTTTGAGGTAGGGCAGAACCCGTACCAATAATTGAAAAGGACATGTTTCCTCCAGAAATCAGGACGTTTCAGTTTTTTTAACCGATTCCTGATGCTTTTTTTTAAAAAAGTTGTTTAATTTTTCAATGCCTTGAATCAGGACTTCTTTTTCATGATCGCTCATTTCCTGTGAAACTTCCTCGACCATTCGTCGATGAAAGTATTGATGAATACGATCGATACGAAGACCCTTTTTTGTTAGTTTGACGTAGACAACCCGACCATCGTGGCGGCTTTTTTCTTTTATCACATATTTTTTTTTAAATAATTTATTAATGGCAATGGTCATCGATGGTAATGTTACATTTTGGGCTTGAGCTAAATCACTGATGGTTTTTCCATTATTATCTTTTTTTCCGATCGCTTCAATTAAATGCATTTCACCGATGGATAGATCAATATTTTCGGAGTGTTTAATAAGATCTTCTTCGTATTGAAGGATTTTATTAAAGGTATCCACGAGGATATCATTAAGCTTAAAGCTGAAAGTGTCTAAATCGTTCACCTCCCTATAATTAATTAGATAGACTAACTAATTATAAACTTAAAAAAATTTTTGTCAAGAATTCCTTGGTTTGATACCTTTTGTTTAAGTTTTTTTTAATCCAATTTAGAAACGAGTTCATCCATCAAGGCCTCAACCGAGATAAGTTCATTGATTTGATAAGCCTTAGCACCTGAAAAAACAAAGCCATTGTTAAAATCACCGTATTTCCCGGCAATTAAGGCTGACGCAATACAATATGGTGTTGTTTTAAAATCACAGCTTTTAAGACATTTCATCGGACATGATTTGGGTCGTCGTTTTCCTTGGGCTACTTCTTTTAGGAAGGGACTATCAATGGCTCGACCTGGTAAACCGGCTGGACTTTCAATAATCTTGATATCTTCAGCTTGTGCTTTAATTAAAGCTTCTTTAAAAGCAGTGCTGGCATCACACTCATCAGTCGCAACAAAGCGAGACCCTAATTGAACTGCCGAGGCACCAGCAGATAAGACTTCTTTTACATCATTAGCACTTATAATCCCACCGCCAGCAATTAAAGGGATGGCATGCCCGCTTAAATCTTCATAGGCTTTAAGGGCTTCAAGGACATCTTTAATTAAGGGGATTAAAGCAAATTTCTCAATATTTTCAGCTTTTAAATCGTCTTTTTTAAAGCCCAGATGACCACCAGCTAAAGGTCCTTCGAGAACAAGGGCATCGGGTATTTTTTTAAAATGACGCCACCAATGTTTTAAAATTAATTGGCTAACACGCTTGGACGACACAATCGGAGCAATTTTTATATCAGAATCTTTGGTTAGGGCTGGTAAGTTTAAGGGGAGACCAGCACCGACAAAAATAATATCAACACCGGTATTAATGGCGTTTTTTACAATTTCTTCATATTGATTAAGGGCAACCATAATATTAATACCAATTGGCCGATTTCCAGAAATTCTTTTGGCTTCTTTAAAATGAGCCTTTAGGGCACGACAATTAGCCTCTTTGGGATTTTTTCTATAATCAGGATCAGCATGACCCATTTCAACTCCAGACAAAACGCCTAGGCCACCATTTTTTGAAACTGCACCAGCAAGTTTTGATAAAGATATACCAATACCCATGCCCCCTTGAACGATGGGTTTTGAAAAAACTAAATTTCCAATTTTAAATTCATTAGTCAAAAATAAACCTCCCTTGCAATAGATTTGCATTGGAGGTTATCATAGCATAAAAAAACAAGAGCTGTAAAGAAAAAGCAAAATCTTAAGGATTAGACTCTTCTAATTCAAGCAGGGCTGGTCTTTTTTTTCGGAGAAAGGACCATTTTGTTTCAGCTGTGAGAATCCCAATAAAAATGATTAGACAACCAATAAACATAAGAAAGGTAAAGTTTTCATTAAGAATTAAGATTGATAAGAAACTTCCAAAGACCGATTCGAGGCTTAAAATAATGGCAGTATGGGTCGAATTTGTATGTTTTTGTGCCATGGTTTGGCCAAGAAAAGCCAGAAAGGTACAAAAAATTCCAAGATAAGCAGCGTTTAATAGGCCAGTTTGGGAAAAGGTAAAATTAAGGATTTCACCTGAAAAAATCACATAGACTAAGGAAAAAATCGAAGCAACTGCTAATTGAATGACCGTTAAGGCAATGGTATCATGTTTTCCAGCGAAAGCACCAATACTGACGATGTGACAGGCAAATAAAAAAGCACAAAGGAGGGTCAGTGTATCGCCAGGATTAAAACTAAAGCCAGTCGCAAAATCAATCGTTAATAGGGCTAGGCCTAAAAACATAATAAAGGCAGCGATAAAATTATATTTATCTGGTTTCTTTTTTTTCACCGCCCAATAGATAAAGGGAACCATAATAACATTTGTGGCCGTTAAAAAAGCTTGTTTACCAGCTTCGACATATTGAATACCAACCATTTGAGCGCTAAAGGCTAAAAATAAAAAAAGGCCAATAATAAAACCGGCTTTAAGGGTTTCTTTTGAAATTGATTTTAAATTTTTTCTAAAAACGAGTGCGGAAATAATTGTGGCAATTGTAAAGCGAAAGGCCATTAACATCATTGGCGACATATAAGCAATGGCTGTTTTTGACGAAACAAAACCACTACCCCAGACAAAAGCAACGCCAATTAAGACCAGATCGGCGAGAATTCGATTTTTTTTACTTTGTTCCATAAAATCCCTTTCAGATTGTTTTTTCTATTATACCAATTTTTTAAGTAAAATCAAAACATTTGGATAAATGACAAGAATCAGTTATAATGAACATATTATAGTGAAAGAGGATAGTTGAATGAAATTGGTTTTAGTGAGACATGTTGAAACCTTTGGTAATGTGGAAAGACGCTTAAATGGTCATACCGAATCGGAATACACGCCTAGAGGCGAGCAGATGAAAGATATATTAGTTGATCATTTAGTTGAAATCGATCAAAAACTTCAGTTTGATAGTATTTTTACAAGTCCTATTTCAAGGGCTTTTAAGATTGCTCAAGCGGTAGGGGCTGCCACCAATAAGCCAGTTATTGCTGATGAACGATTGCGTGAATTTAATTTTGGAATATTTGAAGGAAAAACCAGAGCAGAAATCATGGATGCAACACCGACAGAATGGGAAATATGGATGAATGATTGTGTCGATTATCAAATTCCCGGTGGTCAGAGTCAACGAGAATTTCAAATGGCATCGAAATCTTTTCTAGATGAACTCGAGGATAAAAACTATTTAATTGTTGCCCATGGGGGAACAATTCATAGTATCATGACAAATTTAATGTCTTTGCCGATTGATAAAAAATGGCATTTTGAGCTTAAGCTAGGGAGCATCACCACCTTAAAGGTTTATGATGGATTTGGTATGCTTTCTTATATGTCAACCCCACCTTATAAGGAATTGATTAATGGATAGGGTAATTTAAACTAAAGCAAAGTGTTTATTAAGGAGTGAATGATGATAATTATAACCTTTGATAACCGAAGTGGTATTGAAGTTGATGACTTAATGCTTGAAGAAATTGAAACAAAGCTTTATCGAACCTTATTGCACCAGGAAATAGGGGTTGAATGTGAAGTAAGTTATTCCTTTGTTAGTGGGGAAGAGATTAAAGCCCTTAATGCTGAATATCGGAAAAAGGATCAGGTGACTGATGTTCTTTCCTTTCCCATGTACGAAAACTTTTTGGAAAGTAAGCAAGACATTCTTAAAAACACGCCTCATCATCCCATTTTATTAGGTGATATAGTAGTCAATACGGACCAGGCACGGCTTCAAGGTGAGGAGTTAGGCCATGGCTTTTTAAGAGAGCTTTCTTACTTATCAGTTCACAGCCTTCTTCACCTTCTGGGTTACGATCATTTAGATGAGGATGATAAAAAGATGATGCGTAAAGTTGAAAAAGAATTAATGGGAGATGACTAGGAGGCAGAGTTGAAAGGGACAAAAAGAAAATTAAGAAAGAGTTTCTTTTTTGCAATTCAAGGTATTTCTTACACGCTTAGAAGCCAACCCAATATGCGAATCCATCTCGGTCTTGCTGTTCTTGCCATAGCAGCAGGTTTTGCCTTCCATATTTCATCAGCAGAATGGTTGGCCCTGATTATTGTGGTCTCCTTTGTCTTTATTTTAGAAATCTTAAATACTGCCATTGAAACCCTAGTTGATCTTTATACGGAAGAATACCACCATCTGGCAAAAATTGCCAAGGATACAGCGGCAGGAGCAGTAATGGTTGCAGCGATTATGTCAATCATGGTTGGCCTGATTATCTTTCTGCCCAAAATTATAAATTTGTTTATATAGAAAAGGAAGTAATGATGAGTAAAAAAAGTTTTAAATCGGGTTTTATCAGTATTATTGGACGACCAAATGTCGGGAAATCAACCTTAATGAATCAAATTATGAAAGAAAAATTAGTGATTACCTCACCAAAACCACAGACAACTCGTAATGCCATTCGTTGTATTTATACGGACGATGAGTCACAGATGATTTTTATTGATACACCGGGTATGCATCGTCCTAAAAATAAACTTGGCGATTATATGCAAATTGCGGCTGAAAAAACACTATCAGATGTCGATTTAGTTTTATTTTTGGTTGAACCGGATCAAAAAATCAGTCCTGGAGACCACTACATCCTTGAAAAACTACGAGCTGTTGAGACACCAATTGTTTTGGTAATCAATAAGATTGATTTATTTGCTAAAGAATCACTATTAGCTTGTATTAAAGCTTATGAGGCTTATGATTTTTTAAGTGCAATTATCCCAATTTCAGCGGCAAAAGGAGATGGGATTGAAGAATTAGTTAGCTATATTAAAAATCAATTGGAAACGGGTCCCTTGTATTTTCCCGAAGACATGATCATCGATCAGTCTGAACGCTGGATTGTTCAGGAATTAATTCGTGAAAAAATCTTGCTTTTTTTGCAAGATGAGATACCCCATGGGATTGCGGTAGAAGTGACAAGTATGAAGATGCGAGAAGACAAGGATCTACTTGATATTGAGGCAACGATATTTTGCGAGCGCAAAACCCATAAAGGAATTGTGATTGGAAAAGGCGGTCAAATGCTTAAAAAAATTGGTTCGCGAGCAAGGCAAGAGATTGAATTTTTTCTAAAAACACAGATTAATCTCCAGTTATGGGTAAAGGTTCGTTCGGATTGGCGCGAAAAAAGCTATGATCTTAAAGATCTTGGCTATTTTGAGTAAATAAAATGGGCTTGATCAAAACGAAAGGTCTTGTTATTAAGGAACAGGCTTATCGTGAACAGGATAAAATCCTGACGATTTTTTCAGAAGAAGAAGGGAAAATTCAATGTATAGCTAGGGGAGTAAGGCGGTATAAAAGCTCTTTACTGGCCAGTACCCAGGTTTTTGCTTGGGCTGAATTTGTCTATTATCCAGGAAAAACCTTTGCCAATATCAATCAGGCCAATTTAATTGAATCTTTTTATGCTTTAAGAAATGATCTAACCAAGTTAGCCCTCGGTTCTTATCTTTTGGATTTAATGAATAATGCCTTTGATCAATTTCAAAAAAGCCCAGAGATCCTTAAAATTGTCCGTTATATTCTTTATTATATATCTGAAAATAAGGCCAAAAGTGATTTGCTTTTAATCGCTGTTTTTCAAATGAAATTGGTGTCTTATCTTGGCTATTGCCCAGGTTTAATGCGGTGTATGAACTGCGGTTCAACTGAAAAATTAAAGGCCTTTAGTATCGAGTGTTCGGGAATTATTTGTTCCAATTGCGATCAAATTTCTGGTTATGCTTACAAAATTACTCCCCAAATGCTTGAACATTTAAAGGATTTCTTAAAGTATCCGATTATTCATTTTAAAAATCAAGAGGCCGATCCGGCGGAAATAATGCGTTTAAATGACATACTCGATCATTATATTGGTCATTCTATTGGCAAGTCCTCAAAAGCCTATTCTTTTTATAAGACGATGTATGCTAAACTATAAGGAAAAAAATTTAAGTAAGAAAGGAAGAGAAAATGAAAAATTATCAAATCATTCATACGATGATTCGTGTGATGGATCTGGAGCGTTCTATTGCATTTTATCAAAAAGCACTAGGCTTTAAAGAAATAAGGCGGCGTGATGTCCCTAAATATGCTTTTACTCTTGTTTTTTTAGGGGATGGATCAGAAAATGGTCATCAGCTTGAACTAACCTATAATTATGATCGGGAAAAGCCCTATGAAATGGGAGAAGCTTACGGCCATCTAGCTGTATCGGTTGACGATTTGGAAGCGTCTCGGATTGAGCATGAAGAAAAAGACTTTGATCCGACACCGCTAAAAGGTTTAGGTGAGGATGGCAGACCACGCTATTATTTTATTAGTGATCCAGATGGCTATAAAATCGAAATTGTTCGAAAATAAAAGTGGATGACAATCAAAAAAACTGTCGCATTTATGCGACAGTTTTTTAATTTTTGGTCAATAAAGTAACTATAGAAGGGACTTATACCAGATGTTCATCGATTCGATATTACCGGCAATTTGGGTATTATTATACAAGGTTCCACCGAGCTGATAATTATTTTTTCCAAAGGTGCAATTCATACCATAAGATAAAGAGCGGGCAATGGTGTAAACTGTTTTAAACTTAAGTTCCTTCATCTTTTTTTCCATTTCAATTAATAAAAGAGAAGCTAAGTCTTGTCCGCGATACTTAGGGACTACCGCAAAATCGGTTAATTCAGCATTTTTAAAGTCTTTATCCGTTTCACAAGAGGCACAGGCAATTAATCTTTCACCATTAAAGACCCCATAATAAATAACATGATCACGCATCGTTTCTTTAAGATAGTTGGGATCAAAAATTGGAAAAGGATAGGAATCAAAAACATTTTTATAGAGACTAGCCATAGCATTAAGATGGGAAGTATTAAGCTGGCAAATAGTAAATTCTGGCTTTATGGGAGCGACATGTCTTGTCGCTTTCGATTTGGCAGTTTTAATAACCTGCTTAATTTGCTCTGAATTATAGTTACTTTGCCGTTCTTTAGAAAAATATTTACTCATAAAGCGACAGCTTTCAGAGCCATTATAAAAACCCGGTATTGCTGCCTCTATTTGATAATTGGCTTCTTTAAAAGCTTCAGCAAAATGAAGGGGAATCTTGCCGATTATTTTTGAATACTTATTGGTGAGGGCCATATTTTCTAAGTGATCGATAAAATTAGCCTTTAAATTGGACAGTTTCATAATATAAATACGGTCATTGGCTTTTCCATGTTGATAGATCGTATTCTCATCAGAAACAATAGTATCTAGCATAAATCACTAGACCTTTCTTCTCGTTCCAGATTTTCAGGTGTCAGAGTGATCATTTCATCGTAATGACATAAAAGTTTTGAAATTCCAATTGGAGCGATTTCATCATCTCTTGGTTCTAATTTCAGCTGAAGATTACATTCTTTACAATTGCGATCACAACTTGTTTCTTCATAATTTGATGGCATTTCGTAGGTTGTGATAACTCCTTCATAATTTCTTAAGATTACCTTATTGGTCGACCAAGAGATTAAATAATTAGGCATGACGGGTATCTTACCACCACCACCGGGGGCATCGATCACATAGGTAGGAATGGCAAAACCGCTGGTATGGCCCCTGAGAGATTCCATAATTTCAATGCCCTTTCCAACATTGGTTCTAAAATGCTCTAAGCCATCGGATAAGTCACATTGGTATAAATAGTAAGGTCTGACCCGATTAGCAACTAATTTATGAACGAGTCGTTTCATAATTTGCGGACAATCATTGATTTCTCGTAAGAGGACTGTTTGATTGCCTAAAGGAATGCCAGCAGAAGCTAATTTTCGAATCGCTGTTCGGGAGGCCTTGGTCATTTCTTTGGGATGGTTGTAATGGGTATTAATCCATAGATTTTCATATTTTTTAAAGATTTCAATCAAATGATTAGTAATCCGAAAGGGAAGAACAACCGGTGTACGGGTACCAATTCGGATTACTTCGACATGGTCAATTTTTGAAACTTCCGATAGTAACCAATCAATTTGCCCATCAGATAAAAGCAAGGGGTCACCGCCAGAAATAAGAACATCTCGAATAACCGGAGTGTTTTTAATGTAGTTGATACCTTCTAATAATTGTGCTTTTGATGGAATTGAATCAAGATCACCAACTTTTCTCTTTCGGGTACAATGGCGACAATACATAGCACAGATATTAGAAACATGAAATAAAACACGATCAGGGTATCGGTGGGTAATGCCAGGGACAGGGCTATCGCTTTCTTCGTGAAGGGGATCCGAAAGGTCACAAGTCGAAGAAATTAATTCATTAGGATCGGGGAAACATTGCTTAAAAATCGGATCGTTTTCATAATCATCAGGGTCGATTAATGAAAGATAGTAGGGGGTAACTGCCATCGGGAATTTAGCGATGGTCTCATCAATTTCTTTTCGCTTGCTTGGAGAGAATTTAACGCCCAGAATCCACTCAACCGTTTCAACTTTTCGGATCGTGTTTTTAATTTGCCATTTCCAGTTTTTCCAGTCCTTCATAATTGGATCATTAGAAGGGTTTTTACTTAAGTGAGATTGTGTCATCTTAATTGCTGCTTGCATAATACTCCTTTTTTATATCATTATTGTGGGCTGAAAAAAACTAAAGCACTCTAACCCTTAAGAGTTAGAGTGCTTTAGGTTCTAATTTACCTGATACTATAGTGTAAAAGATTTACAAATAGTAAAGTGTATGACCAAATGATCCTACACAAGCCCCAGTTCTAGAATTCGTTTTTCGATGTAAATTTCATGGAGGTCGATCGATAAAGACATCTAACCACTACTAAATACAACTACTTCACAAAATAATGATATCAGTATAACTTAATAGCGGAGATTTGTCAATACGTTTTTTCCGAAAACAAATTAATGTCAAAAAGTACGATAAAGTGTGATAATACTTAGGGTTAAAGCTGCTGCGCCCAGGCAAATTCCAACAATTCCTGCAACAAATGATGCGATTTTCATAATTTCCTCCTATTCATCATTATCAATAAAGGTATAGATACAATAATCTTCAAGTGCCTCATACAAATTCTGTAAACTACCAATTGTTTTTTCGGAAGTGAAGACGACAACTTCCTTTTCTTCTTCACTTAGGTCTGAGAATTCATTTTCAAGGTCACTGAGGCGTTTCATTAAAAAATAAAGTTTTGTATTCATAATTCTCCTATTCTATTCTCAATATACCCTTATTTTAGAAAAACTAAAGGGACTATAAAAAATTTGTATAATAATTAAATAATTTCAATCCATTCAGGAGGTCCTTGTATTTGACCAAATTGAATAGCTGTTAGGGTTTCATATAATTTTTTAGTGACCGGCCCGACCTCATCCTCACTATAAAAAACGTGGAGATGATTATCATAATAGATCCCACCGATGGGGGTGATCACAGCAGCGGTACCACAGGCTCCTGCTTCAACAAAACGATCCAGTTCATTTAGCAAAATATCTTCTTCGAGAACGGTCATTTTTAAATAATTCTTAGCAAGGTAGATGAGCGATTTTTTAGTAATGCTTGGTAAGATTGAAGAAGAGGCAGGGGTGACAAAAGAATGGTCTTTTGTAATACCAAAAAAATTAGCCGCACCGACTTCTTCAATTTTGGTATGGCTTTTAGGGTCCAGATAAATACAATCGGCAAAACCTTTTTGAACTGCTTCATCGTGGGCAAGTAGAGAGGCGGCGTAATTTCCACCTACTTTTTGCTGGCCAGTTCCCTTGCAAGCGGCTCGGTCATAATCGGAGACCATAAAATTAACTGGTTGCATACCGCCTTTAAAATAAGCACCAACAGGCATACAAAAGACGGTAAAGAGATATTCATTGGCCGGTTTAACGGCAATGCTATTGCCAGTTCCAATGATCAGAGGTCTTAAATACAGGGTTCCCCCTGTTCCATAGGGTGGGACATAGTCACTATTTGCACGAACCACTGATTTACAGGCTTCAACAAAGACATCAATAGGGACTTCGGGCATCAATAATCGCCGACAAGAATCTTGCATTCTTTTGGCGTTGTCCTGAATCCTAAAAAATTGGATGTTCCCATTTTTGGTCCGATAGGCTTTTAAACCTTCAAAACATTGCTGACCATAATGGAGACAGGGTGAAGACTCACCAATATGAAGAGTATTATCTTTTGTTAAGGCACCTTCATCCCAAGATCCGTCTTTCCAATGGGATAAATAACGATAATCAGTTTTTACATAGGAAAAACCCAAGTTGTTCCAGTCAATTGTTTTTTTCATTTTTTCCCTCGCTTTTATAGAATACTTAAAATTAGACCCATTAGGGCACCTAAAAATCCACCCAACCAGATAATTGCCTTTAATTCACGATCCATAATACTGAGTATTAGTTTTTCAAAGGTTAAGATATCAAAGGCATTGATTTGGTCTTCTACTAATTTTCCTAAATCAATGGCTTTAATCATCGCTTGACTGTGATTTTTAACAATATGATGATAACTATCAATGAGCTTAACTTTAAAGTCATCAATTTGATGGTCGTAAGTGTCAATCAAGTCTGCTGATTGAAGCAGTAGTAGTTTTTCTGTTTCAGTTGAGACAATCGCTTCAATCATTTCGCCACCCCGTTCGTAAACGAGTTTGTCGATAATTTCTGAAATTTTAATTTTGGCCGAAGTAATTAAACTATCATTTATAAACATTGCAAACATTGATCCTTCTAAATTTTTTAATATTTCTTCAATGGCAATTTCCGAAAGTATGGGACCTAAATTCAGATTGTTTATCTTCTCAAAAATAATTGGTACAATTTGATTTTGTGTTTTTCGAATAAGTTGTAGGGCTTTATCTTCGCCGATTAATTGATTGAGAATTTCTTTTAATGATTGATCCGACTTTCGGTGTTTTTCAAGAAATTCATCGATAAAGGCTAAAATCTTTTGATCAATATCTTCTGAGATTAAGGCGTTTTTTAGTGTTTCTTCGGTTAATAGATGATCGGCAACGACAAGACCAAGTGATTTTGCAATACGTGGTTTTTCTTTTGGAATAATTCCCGGTGTAAAAGGGAGCTTATGGTTAAAAAGATAATGTGCTTTAATTGGGCGAAATAACATCCGGATGGCGATGCCATTGGTAATCAAACCGATAACACCTCCGATTAGAAGACCTGGTAATAAAATTAGAAACAACGTCTGACTCCTTTGGTTAACTGTAATATCTCTATTCTAATCTTTTTGTAAATAATAGTCTAGTATGAAAGAAGAATTTAAATAATTATTTGGGAATATGATTGTCTATTCAACTTTTTGTTGGTACAATTAATAAAATAAATTTTTGGAGGATCGTGTTGGATAAAGAAGAACAGAAATCAAAATTTTCAATGTATGCTATTATTTTTATTGCTTATTTCTTTGTTAATTTTCATCGTTACGCAGGTAGTATGTCAGCACCGGTACTAATCGAAGAACTTAATTTTACACCCAATCAAATTGGCTGGTTTGGGGCAATTTTTACTTATGCTTATGCCCTTGCTAATCTACCAGCAGGAATTCTTATTGATAAGTTTGGCAGTCGCAAGCTTATATCAATTCTATATACCACAGCGGCGTTAGGGACGTTAATACTAGCTGCTGGTAATAATTTTGCTTTAATTATGATCGGACGGGCACTAATTGCAGCTGGCATTGCACCTGTTTATGTTGCAGCTTGCAAGGTTATAGCTGAATGGGAGACTCCTGAGCATTTCCCAGCGGTAAATGGTTATTTAATGGCTTTTGGCAGGGCTGGGGGAATTGTTGCAGCAACGCCTTTGGCACTCCTGATTGTTGCTTTGGGATGGCGCAATACTTATTATATTTTTGCTGCTATTTCCTTGGTAATTGGAATTGCCGCATGGCTTTTTATTAAGGATAAGAATCGTGAGCTTCAATCAGAAAAAACAATTAGTCCCTTTAAAGGTTTAAAGAAACTCGTTTCTCAAAAGTCTTTTTGGTTTCTTGTTTTTTTTATGATGGCTAATACGGCAACTGCTCAAAACATTTTCTCTAATTGGGGCGGGGTGTTTTTAACCAATGCCATGGGATATGAGGCCGAAATTGCCGCTAACGTCCTTCTGCTTGCGGCTATTGCTTCAGTGATTGGAGCCTTGATGGCCGGAGCCATTGTCAAGCGTACATCGGCCAAAATGGCCACGATGATGGGGTCTTTTGTTTTGCTGATGGGTTCAGCAGTCCTAGCGTTCTTATCGCCGAGTTTAAATTCTGTAGTTCTTTCTGGTGTTTTTATTTTAATGGGCTTTGTTGAATTCTTTACGATTTCAACGGCATTTTCATTCCTGCGTACCATTCTTCCCGCTGATTTAATAGGGACGGCTTTAGGGATTGCTAATTTTATGATGTGGGGTGTGGGGGCTAGTATAGTGGCCCAATTATGGGGTACTTGGATTTCGGCTGATTATGCTATATCGGGCTTTCAAACAGCCTTTACCTTCCATGCGGTGATCTTATTAATTGGTCTGATTTGTATATCCTTTGTCAAGAATAAACCATTAGATACCTTTGTGTAAGGAAGCTAAATTTATTTTAGAATATCAATTTCACTCATTTAATTTAAG